>CAZZZQ010000060.1:0-9165 GCA_964658405.1 uncultured Sphingomonas sp. | reverse complement strand
CTTCCCTGCAATTGTCACGACAGCCCTGCTGGGCGTGCCAGCGGCCGACCATCCGAAGTTGAAGGTTCTCTCGACCAACTTCGCAGAGCTGATGGGGAACTTCGATCATGAGCCCGAGCGCCTGAAGGAGTCGATTCAAAGTCTCCTGGAGCTGCAACGCTACTTCCAGACGGTGCTCGACGAGCAACGCGACCATCCGCAGGAAGGTCTGATCTCAACGCTCATGGCGGCTGAGGTCGATGGAAACCGCCTGACCGACGAAGAGGTGATCGCCAATGTGATCCTTGTGCTGGTTGGCGGCCTGGAGGAGACTACAAACCTGATCGGCAACGGGATGCTGGTGCTTCTGCGGAATCCGGACTCGCTTGCCCAGCTTCGCGACGATCCTTCGATTGCCCAGGCGGCCGTGGAAGAGCTGCTGCGCTACGAGCCGCCGACCCAGCATACCGGCCGGATCGCTCCCGAAGATGTCGTGATGGGCGGCCAGACGATCCGCAAAGGCGAATCGCTTACGATTGTGCTTGCCGCGGCCAACCGCGATCCAAACCGCTTTCCAGATCCAGACCGCGTCGACCTGACGCGCACAGATAATCGGCACCTTGCATTTGGCTGGGCATCCCACTATTGTTTCGGATCACCGCTCTCGCGAATGAGCGGACAGATTGCGTTTAACACCCTGCTGCGCCGGCTCCCTGGGGTTGCGTTAGTCACCGAGAACCCCGTATGGCGGGAGAACATTGCGATGCACGGCATGACGGAGTTGCGCATCAGCTTCGATCGACCCGTGAGGGCGCGAGAAGCTTCAGAGGCTTAGAACATGGAAGTAGCTCAGCAAGCATCAGAGATGAAGGACATGTCGGAGGCCAAGCGCCGTCTTCTTGAGCAGAGGATGCGCGGCTTTAAGACTGCGCCCAAAGAGGCCATCAAGCCCCGCGCCGCCGGATCCCGCACCCCCATCTCTGCCGAGCAGCACCGAATCTGGCTCCATACCGCCATGGACCCGGAGGTGCCGATCTATAACGAAGCGATCACTATCCACCGCTGCGGAGACTTCGACCTGGCGGCACTTGAGGCGGCCTTCAACGAAATCCTTGATCGTCATGAGGCGTGGCGAACCAGCTTCAAGATGGAAGATGGAGAGCTTCTCCAGATCGATCATCCCGGGTTGAAGGTCAAGCTTGAGGTTACGGATCTGACCCATCTTCCCCAGGAGGAGAGAGCGGCGGAGGCGTACCGATTGACCGCTGAGATCGCAGAACAGCCCTTCGATCTTAAGACCGCACCCCTTTTCCGGGCGACCGTCTACCGTATGGCTCCGGACGATCACTGGCTGCAGCTGAATCTGCACCACATCATCTTTGACGGAGTATCGCTCTATCGCACCTTCGTGCCGGAGCTTGCGGAACTGTACGATGCGATCGTTACAAAGCGGCGATCCAGACTTGCTGCGCCGACGCTGCAGTACGGCGACTACTCCGTCTGGCGTGAGCAACAGGTCAAGGATCCCCTGCTGGCGAAGCCGCTCGAATACTGGCGGTCCGTGCTCTCCGGCGAACTGCCGGTACTGCGCCTGCCCCTGGATCGTCCACGGCCGGCGGTGATGAGCCACCGCGGCGCGATGGAGGGTTTCACCTTCCCGCAGGAGCTTGTGACCTCGCTCCGGACGATGAGCCGCAATCATGGCGTAACGCTCTACATGACCCTGCTCGCCGGTCTCAAGACGCTCTTCTTCCGCTATAGCGGGCAGGAGGATGTCATCGTCGGCGGACTTGCGGACGGACGGAGAAGACCTGAGTTTGAAGGCCTGATGGGCTACTTTCTGGACACCTTCGCCATTCGGACCCGGCCCAGGGCAGATGTTCCCTTCACGGAGTACCTCGCCGAGGTTCGCAACTCGGTGCTGGGTGCGCTCGCCGCCGCCGAGGTCCCGTTCAGTACCGTTCTTCGCTCTATCGCGCCCTATCGCGACCACAGCGTTCATCCAATCTTTCAGACCTTCCTCTCCGTGCAGCCGCAGGCCGAGGCATTCCCGGAGGGGTGGGAGATCTCGAAGACTCCAATCGCCGTGACGGCGGCAAAGTTTGACCTGTATATCGAGGTTGAGGAACGACCGGATCAGACCAAGGTTCGACTCATGTACAGCACGGATCTCTTCGATGCGCCGACGGTCCAGCGCATCGGGGATCACTGGATGACGATCCTCAGTGCGGCTGCCGAGGCTCCGGAGACACTGCTCGGCGACCTGCCGGTGCTTACCCCAGCGGAAGAGACGCTGATGCTGCACATGTGGAATCAGCAGGAGCGTCCCTTCCCTGCCGATACGCTGCACTCGCTGGTCAGGGATCAGGTCCGGCGAACACCCTCCGCGCCGGCAGTCGAATTTGAAGGAAACCGCTGGAGCTATGCGGAGCTCGAGGAAACCGTCGAGCTGCTCGCAGGTCACCTCAGGAAGGCAGGGGCCCGACGAGGCACCCTGGTAGCGGTCTGCCTTGAGCGCTCCCAGTTCCTTCCTGCCAGCCTGCTGGCAATTCTCAGAACGGGTGCGGCCTACCTCCCGCTCGATCCTGGAACACCGCGTGCCCGGCGGCTTTTGTGCATGGAAGATGCGGCCCCGGTCGTCCTCCTCACGCAGCGTTCCCTGCGAGACGACCTGCCGGCCGGTGATGCCACCGTGCTCCTCCTCGAAGAGGCAATCGAGGAGGGGTCCCTGCCCGATGATGGCGGGGATCCTGTTGTGAACGATCTCGGCGACGCCGCCTACGTCATCCATACCTCGGGCAGCACCGGTCGTCCGAAGGCGGTCGAGATCTCGCATCGCGCGCTCGTAAACCTCCTCGTCACGATGGCGGATAAACCAGGCTTCACAGCGGGCGACACGCTACTTGCCGTCACGACGATCTCCTTCGACATCGCAGGGCTGGAGCTGTTTCTTCCCCTTCTGACAGGTGGACGGGTCGTGATCGCCAGTCGCGCGGTCGCGCTCGATCCGTATCTGCTCACCGAAGCCATTGAAGAGAGCGCCTGCACGGTCCTGCAGGCGACTCCAGCGACGTGGCGCGGCCTGCTCGCGACCGGATGGGATGGGAGGCAGGGTCTGCGAGTCCTCTGCGGCGGCGAAGCCATGCCACGAGAGCTTGCGAATTCGCTGCTTGCCCTGGATATGGAGGTCTGGAACGTCTATGGACCGACCGAGACCACGATCTGGTCGACCGTCCATCGTGTCAGCCACGGGACTGGTCCGATCCCCGTTGGAAGGCCGATCGCCAACACGACGACCTACATCCTCGATGCACGGCAGCGCGCGGTGCCCATTGGCGTTCCGGGCGAACTGTATATCGGTGGCACCGGACTCGCCAATTGCTACCGCGATCAACCGGCGCTGACGGCCGAGAAGTTTGTCTATCCGGCGCTCGCCTCCGGTGCAAGGCTCTACCGGACCGGGGACTATGCGGTCTACCGCGCCGATGGTCGCATTGAGGTCCAGGGCCGGGCCGACAACCAGGTCAAAGTTCGCGGTTATCGCATAGAGCTCGAAGATGTAGAGTCCTCGCTCGCGGCCCACCCCCGGGTGGCTGCTGCTGTTGCAAAGGTCTGGCCTGATCCCTCCGGCGGCAACCGCCTCAGCGCTTATCTGGTCGGCAAGCAGGGTCCGCCGCCCGATGCGGCGGAGATGCGCGAATTCCTCAAAACCCGCATGCCCGACTACATGATCCCGTCGGATGTGATCGCGCTCGACGCCATGCCGCTCACCTCGAACGGAAAGATGGACCGGAAGGCGCTGGTCTCTCCGGTCTTCGGCGAAAAGCGCGCCGTTACAGCTGCTCCTTCGACAGAGACCGAGCTGAAGCTGGCGACGATCTGGACCGATCTGCTTGGCGTGGCGTCGGTCGGAGTGACTGATAACTTCTTCGATCTCGGCGGCCACTCGCTGCTGGTCGCCCGCCTGCAGCAGCGCATCGCCGTCGACTTCGAGAAGAAGGTCGCGATGGCGGCTATCTTCCATGCGCCAACCATCTCCGGCCAGGCGGCGCTCCTGCAGGAGCGCGATCACACGATCGATCGGTCGCGATTGCTTCCGCTTCAGCCCAATGGAGCGCGGGCGCCCCTCTTCTGGCTCCAGCCGCCTCCGCTTATCAACAACCTCGCTGCCTCTCTGGGCAAGGATCAGCCGCTGCTTGGCGTGACCATTACACTTGGGGACCTGGAGCAACTCGGCCCGGAACCAAACTTCGAAGAGCTCGCACGCTGCTTTACCAGGACGATTCAGAAGGCACAGCCAACAGGGCCTTACTATCTTGGCGGACTCTGCACGAGCGGAATTCTGGCGTACGAGGTTGCCGCCCAGTTGACCGCGGCGGGTGAGACGGTCGCCCTGATGGCCATGCTCGACGCCGAGAATCCGGTCTTCTACCGGCGGCTCGATACGCTGGCCGTTGAGATGGACAAGCTGCGCTTCTATGGCCGGCGTGCCCTTCGCAAGCGCGGCTCCCAGATGTTTATGCGCCATATGAGATCCCGTTTGCGGCGGCTGGTGAGACTCGAGGAGGCTGCCGCAACGGAGATGTCGGCGATCGAGAGCGCTCTGCTTGCTGCAGCCTTTCAATACAAGCCCCCCGTCTACACCGGAGAAGTGCTCCTGATGCTGCCGAAGGAGCGTCCGATGAGGGTTGACTACCTCTCCGGCTGGCAGGTTGTGATTCAGGGCAAGCTGACCTGCACCAGCATCGCCGGGCATCATGACGAATTGCTTGACGTCGACTATGCCGGCGGTGTCGCGAAGGCGCTGCTCGACCACCTGGGAAGTATCCCGTCTGCAAACTCCAGTGCGGGCTGAAGCCTGCTGTGACGCGCGGGCGTGGCATGAAAGATCCTGACCCTCCGAATGATCTGATGGCAGCTCCAGCCATTGAATGCGCCCTGATCGAGGCACAGACGAACGTCGTCGGCCACCGGGTGGACCAATCCCTTCCAGGCGTCGATCTCTGGTGCCTTCGCATGAGTGATCTCGCAGCGGAGACACGAGCAGACCCACGGTCCACGAATATTCTGAACACCAGTGAACTGGAGCGTTACCGCAGGTTCCGCTTCCAACCGGATCGCGACGCCTTTCTGACGAGGCGACTCCTTGTGCGCGGGGCTCTCTCGCAATACGCTTCGACTCTGCCGCAGGACTGGACGTTCGTGGCGAACGAGTTTGGCCATCCTTCCCTTGCACCCGTGTGGGCGGGGACAGGCTTGCAATTTAATCTCTCACGCTCAGGCGATCTGGCGGTGTGCGTCATCTCGCGGGGCTGCCGGATCGGGGTCGATGTGGAAGATGCAAAGGGCGCGGAGTCGATCGAGAGGGTGGCAGGGGTGCTCGGAGCAGATGAGGCCGCACGATTGGAGCGTATGCCGGAGACCCTCCGTGGCGCCTCATTTCTGCGCTACTGGACGCTGAAGGAGGCATACGTAAAAGCGCGGGGGGTCGGGCTTTCGCTTCCGGTCGCGGACATTCAGTTCAACTACGAGCAGGCGGGGATGATCCAGGTCACCTTTGGCGAAGCCGTCAACGACGAGCCGGCGCGGTGGCGCTTTGCCCAGTACAGGCTCTTCGACCACTCTATCGTCGCCGTGGCAGCCGAGGTCAGCGAAGCTGACTAAGCCAGGATGGTGTGGCGCTGGAGTACGTTCGAGGAGCGTTGTGCCAGTTCGGCTGGTTCGATGGGCGGTTCTCCCGCGGCAAGCGTCATCCCGATCGCTGCCCAGATGATGAAGCCGAAGGCCCCTACAAAGATCGAGTTCAGGATCATCTGGATAAAGAATGCAACCACGATAGCTCGCATCGAGATCGCAAAGGGCTCGCTGGTTCGCTGGTTCGAGCGGGTCAGCATCCTGACCGCACCGATGGCGATTCCAAGCAGATAAAGGATCGAGCCGGGGAAGCCAAGCGCGTAGAGCGACTCGAGGATGGTGCTGTCGTGCGGGCCGATGCTGGCGTCGCCGCCGGTTGTGGTGTGGTCGGTGTCGACACTGCCCATCCCCTCCCCCATCGGCTCGCCGAGCAGGGTCTGGAAGGCGACGACGTGGCCGGTAATGCGTTCGTTGTAGCTGACGTCCTTCTTGGGATCGGTGAAGGACTGGAGTCGGGCCGAGACCATCTCATCGACGACAGGAAGCTGTGTGGCGACCATCATCAGGATGATGCAGGCGAGAATACCGCCGATGACGCGTACGCGAGCCTTATTGGGGAGCTGCATCGCGAGGTAGATGATGCCAAAGATAAGACCGATCCAGGAAGAGCGGCTGCTGGTCAGCACAAAGGAGAGGAAGGCCAGCGGTGCGGCGATCATGCGCAGTTTGCCCTTCAGGGCGAAGAGCATCAGTAGGCCGGCCATCATGTAGGCGGCGCAGGTAGCGGGCGCATTGAGCGTGCTGAAGACGCGTATCTGTAGAGCAGCCGGTACACCAAAGGTACGGGCGTCGAGGTCGATCATCCACTGCTTGTCCCACGCCGGCAGGAAGAAGAACTGGTAGACGCCGTACGCGCCGACGATCAGCGTGCCGTAGAGGAAGGAGCGCTCGATGATGCGTTGATACTCGGCGTAACGATCCCGCTCGGCATAAAGGAAGAAGGCGAAGAGGACGGGGACAATCCAGTTGATGACCGCCTGGATGACGGCAGCCGGTGTGTAGCGTGTCAGCCCGATCACCGTTCCGAAGAAGATGGCACCGAGGGCGCAGGCGAACGGAAGCGCGGCCGGGCGGCTCAGCAGGCGGAAGCGAGAGAGCAAAACCCAGCCCGAGACTCCAGCCGCGAGATAGGATGCAAGCAGCAACGGACTCGTCGCGACGAAGCCTGCACGGTAGTCCACAATGCGGCGGACGAAGGGACTGACGAACCAGAGCCAAAAGACAAAGCCGATGTAGAAGGTCCGGGAACGCGTGAAGAGGAAGATCGCGACGAACAGCGCCAGCGCCGGATAGCCATAGCGCAGCGCCGAGGGTGCGCCGACCATGAGCACGAGAACACTCGCCACAAAGAGGCCCATCGACGCGATGCACTGCGTGCGGATGCTCGCCTCGGCCCGGGTATAGGTCCGGGCCGGAGCCTTTAGGACCGGGGACGCGGTCTCGACCTGCGGCGGCGTCTGCGTGGCGGTGGTCATCATAGGGCGCGATTCGCGAGCATGACGAGTTCGCGAAGGTCAGCCGTTCCAGGCAGAACGTTCGGAGGACGGCTCTTCAGAAAAAGGCGGAAGCCAATGAAGAGAAGGAAGAAGCGGGCGATGGTCGAGATCAGGAGCGCGCTCGCGGCACCCGAGACACCGTAGCGAGGGATGAAGATCAACATCAGCGGCAGGCTGAGCGAGAGTCCTGACGCCTGCAGGATGGTGACGATACCGGGTCTGCCCATCGCCATAAAAGCCTGTGCCATCACGAAGACGCCACCCTGGATGACGACCTCGATGACGAGAATACGGAGAGCCGAGAGCGCGGAGAGGTACTGGACCCCATACATCAGCTTGAGCAGGGTAGGACCAAGGAGACAGACAATGAGGCCGGCAGTCGCCGTAATGATGGTCGTCACTCGAACTGCCTGACCGACCATGACTACAATCTCGTCCGGCGAGCGTCCGGCTGCGCGTGGAAAGAGCACCATGACAACGGCACTCTGGAAGAGGAGCAACGCCCGGGAGAGACTCAGCACGACGACGTAGGAGCCCATCGCCTGGGGGCTGAGAAGACCGACGACGAGCACCTGATCGATGTTGAGCGCGAGTGCTCCGAGCAGATCGATTCCGCAGGACCGGACTCCGTAATGAAGCAGGAGGCGAGCGACAGAGGTATTCCAGCGGATCCTGTGGGCGCTGGTTCTGCGCTTCCAGAGGAACGCGAGGATCGTCAGCGAGGTCGGGAAGATCGCCACGGTGTAGGCAATGCCGGCCGTGATCGGGTTCAAGCGGTGAATCACAAGGAAGAAGAGCAGACCGGCGAGGGTCGTCACCGGGATCAGCATCTGCACGATGTTCGACAGCGAGAAGAGTTCCAACGCCTCGAGCGCAGCCTGTCCGGCGATCTGGATCGACCAGAGCGGCATGGTCATCAGGAAGATCTGGGCCCAGCGGATCACTGGAAGTGGATACTGATGCAGCCAGTGGGGCAGGAACAGGACTCCGCCGAACGTCGCGAGAATGCCAAAGAAGGTCACCATCAGGAGGCCGGTGACGATCAGGCTGGCCCGGTCGTTCGAGCGCTGGCGAAGGTGATAGATCAGGGCGCTGGGCGTGCCCACCGTAGTTGCAGTCGCGAGGAAGACCGGCCAGAGGAGCATGGCGGCGAGTTCGCCTCGGCCTGCGGGATGCAAGGTACGGGCGGTCAGAATTCCAGTGCTCACATTGAGGATGAGAATGCCGACGCGATTAATGATGGAATGCCCGACAGCGCGCGCAGCTGCCGGAACTACCTGCTCTTCGGTCTCAGTCGACGGAGAGGGTTCACTCGAAATAGTGTTCACGCGTTTACCCATGCGTCGGAGGATGCTGCTGTGATAGTACGACGGGAGAGAGCTTCCTGGATGAAGTCGTTGATGCGCTTTCCGAAGACCTCTGTATCAAACTGCTGGGCGTAGCTGCGAATTGCTACCGGATCCCAATCGAGAGACTCCAGCCGCTCAATTCCCTTGATGAGAGAGTCGGCGGATGGCTCATCGAAGAAGGTCCCGTTGAGCCCTTCCACTACAGTCTCGGTCGCACCGCCGGCCCGGTAGGCGACGACCGGGCGGCCGGTTGCATTGATCTCGAGCGGCGTCATGCCGAAGTCCTCTTCACCAGGAAACAGCAGGGCGCGGCAGCGGCGAGCGTGGTCAAGCACCACGTCATCGGGGGCGCGGCCAAGGAAGGTCACGGTAGGGCCGGCCATCGCTTCGAGGCGGGCCCGATCCGGACCGCCGCCAATGACGATGAGCCGGCGGTTCGTTCGGGTGCAGGCCTCGACGGCGAGGTCGAAGCGCTTATAGGGAACGAGGCGCGAGAGTACCAGGTAAAAGTCCTCAGGAGGAGTGCTCTCTTCGCCGGGCGCCGGAGCGAAGCGCTTGGTGTCGATTGGCGGTGGAATCACGGCGGCATGGATTCCAAAGGCCTGAAAGAGGCGCTCGGCGATCACGCCGGAGTTGGCGATGTAGAG
>CAZZZQ010000059.1:0-11013 GCA_964658405.1 uncultured Sphingomonas sp. | reverse complement strand
GTTGGCGAAGGTAGGGAACAGCTGGATCTTGCCACTTCCGTCCAGGAAGAGGTTACCGTAGGGGTCGCGGCCGAAGCCGGTATCAAAGAGCGTTTCGTACCCGGTGAGGTTCGTATCGTAGGTCTTCAACTGCTGCCAGCCGATCTTGCCAGCGAGGAGATCGTTCTGCGGGATTCTGTAGATCTGAAAGCCGTACGAGCCGCGCTCCTCCTTGTTGCCGGTGGTCGCCAAGGTCCGAGTGGTCAAATTGAAAGAGGCATACCAGTAGCCGGTGGTGGGATCGTAGGCGATGTTACCCCAGCTGGCGAGAGGCGCAGGGATATTCAGGCCATGAGTCGTGAGTGTGCCGACGTTGGTGAAGTGGACGCCATCGGTGGAGACGGCCTGCACATGGGCGTTGGTCGGCAAGGGCGATTCGTCATCTTCATAGAAGAGCCAGACGGCCTGCTTCCCGTCCGAGTTGTAGGCCGCTGGCTGCGCCGGACCATAGACGTTCTGATGGGTCGTCTGAATCACTGGAGTGGGGTACTTTTTCCAAAGGATGCCATCGTTGGAGAAGGCAACCCCGATGTTGTTGTTGAAGCCTGACACCTCGGCCGTCGCCTCGTAGTACATCGCGTAGGTGTAGGTCGTGCCATCGCCAAGGGGGCCCTTGAACGTACCCTGGATCACCTGCGGGTTGCAGGCATACGCTGAATCCCACGCTCCGGGGGTCTCTGCTAAAACCGTCTTAGGGCCGACCTGCGCGTGCGTGTCGAGATTGATCGATTCGTAGAGGATGATGTCCGTGTCATGCGAGGGGTCTGCGGGATTTCTGCCCTGGCCGCACCACCAGAACTGCTGTACGCGGCCGACCTGGATGATCGAAGGCGAGTAGTCGTAGGCGGCAGGCCGGCCGACTACTGCGCCTGCGGGGGTTCCGACCGGATTGGAGCATCCTGCCAGGCACAGGAGAGCACAGACAAGTGCTGCCAGCATTGCCACGGGAACGAAGGGTCTGTGATTGAGAGGACTTGATTCTTCGGGGGCCGAGGGTGCAGTTGGAGGCACGTGATCACCGGCAGAGGCAGAAGTTTCGCTGCCAGGTCGCTGCTTAGAGAGGAGCATACAGCGATTGTAACGACGGCCGTGCGCCCTTACTTTTAATTCCTGGCAAAGGAATCGGGACGCGCGAGAACAGAAGTTTAGCAGGGGCGTCCCTGCGAAGCTCTAACGGCGTAGCTCGTCGGGTGCCTCTCCGCGTTGAAGCCGGATAGACTAGGACGCAGGGCAGGCGAGTGACCAAGAACTCCCCCTGGGGCGGTGTTTTTTCGATGAAGGTGCTGAGCAGACAATTGAGTGGGATCGGGAACCAGCTCTTCCAATATGCCGCCGGGCTGTACTTCGCAAATAAGTACAAGGGGCAGCTGGTTGTGATTCCGGAGCCGGTCGAGGGAAGAGTTTCGCATGGCATGTACAGCCGCCCGTTTCTGCTCTCACACTTTCAGATTGCAGCTCCGGTTCGAGGAAAGAACCGGTTTGATGCCCAGATGCTGACGCAGAGCTCCCGCTGGCCAAGGCTGAACGCGGCGGTGAGGGCGATGGGTGGAATTGCTGTACGCAGTGAGACGATCGAGCAGCGTTATCACTTCGTCGAAGACCTGCAACTTCCCGGCGACGTTCGAACGGTGTATCTCTCGGGCTACTGGCAGGCCTATCAATACGCTGAGTCCGTTGCTCCGCTGCTTCGTGATCAGTTACGTCTGCATCAGCCAGCGACCGGGCGGAACGAGACCATGCTCAGCGAGATTGGCGCTGCTGCTGTCTCCGTGTCACTTCATGTGCGCCGAGGGGACTACACGTTGGCCGCGGAGGGCAATATTGCGCTTCCCATGGAGTACTATCGCCGGGCTATTGACCTGATTCAGCAACGGTTTGAAGACCCTGTGTTCTTCATCTTCTCTGACGATCTAGAGTTTGCGCGCGCGAACCTGCCTGCCGGGATTCGGCGAGTGTTCGTAGAAGGAAATGACGATTTTTCATCGTATGAGGATCTGCGTCTCATGGCCGCCTGCAAGCACCACATTATCGCCAACAGCAGCTTTTCCTGGTGGGGCGCCTGGTTGAATCCGGATCCGGATAAGGTCGTCGTGGCTCCGCGACACTGGCAGCTTTCGAGGAAGAGTGAGTACGCGGATCTGCTGCCGCCTACGTGGTATGCGCTCGACTCGCTGCGTCCATGAGCTCACTTGCGGCGCATGGAGGCGTTCGAGCGGATCACGATGAGCGCATCAGTGCAGCGAGCATTTAGTAGGGGATGGCACCGTGCTGGCCCTGATCTTCGCTCCAAACGATAGGATGAGAGGGCGTGACGGCTGTACGGAGCGTGCTTTATGGGTGAGGTATTGCCGCAATTACGACTATGAAGCTGATCATACTCAACGATTTCGGTTACGTGGATGGTGGCGCCAGCAAGGTGGCTCTAAGCAGCGCAGTTGCGCTTGCTGAGCGTGGTCATCGCGTCCTCCTTTTTTGCGGGGTCGGCCCGGTTGCCGAATCGCTCCAGGCAGTTCCCGGGTTAAGCGTGCAGTGTCTTGGCATCCAGGAGATAGCCTCCGATCCCAATCGATTGCGAGCGTCGGTGCAGGGGCTATGGAACAACAGCGCTGCAGAGGTATTTCTCGAGGCGACTGTCGACTGGCCTCCGCGCGAGACTGTGGTTCACCTTCATACCTGGACAAAGGCTATCTCCAGCAGCGTCGTTCGTGCTGCACTCGATGCGGGCTATCCAGTTGTGCTCACGATGCATGACTACTTCAGCGCATGTCCTACGGGCAGCTTCTTCCTGCATCCCACGCAGAGCCTGTGCAGCCTCCGGGCGATGTCGGCTGCATGCATCGGGACGCAGTGTGACAGCCGCGGCTATAGCCACAAGCTCTGGAGGGTTGGGCGGCAGTGGACGCAGCAGCACCACGGTCATCTTCCTTCGGGCCTGCGTGACTTCATTTCTATCTCGGATACGAGCGAAACCCTGCTTAGGCCGTACCTCCCTGAAGAGGCGCGCGTTCATCGGGTTACGAATCCGATTGCGCTGACGGCCGAAAAGCAGGCGACGCCGCACCTGCATGAGATCTTCAGCTTTGTGGGCCGGCTATCCCCGGAGAAGGGAGCCCGCCTGCTGGCAGAGGCCGCCTCCGAGAGCGGGCTGCGGGTGCGCTTTATCGGCGACGGCATCGAGCGCGCGATGCTGGGTTCTGCACTGCCGGACGCGGAGTTTACCGGATGGCTCTCTGAAGCGGCTGCGATGGAATCGATGCGCCAGTCCCGCGCCCTGGTTCTTCCTTCGCTCTGGTACGAGACCCAGGGACTGGTGGTGGCAGAGGCTGCCGCTATGGGACTGCCGGCCATCGTCTCGTCCAAGAGTGCCGCACGGGAGTGGGTAAAGGACGGTGTGACCGGCCTCCTGTTTCGCCACGGCGACGCGCACGATCTTGCTGAGAAGATGACGTACCTCGCGGAAAAGCCTGACGTGGCAATGAGGATGGGGATCGCTGCAGGAGCGGAGTACTGGCAGAATCCCTCCACGGTAGAGCGCCACTGCGAGCAGCTGGAGGCCGTCTACAGGACCATGCTGGCTGACAGGGCGCAGGAGGGATCGGTGCGATGATGAAGCAGCTCCGTATCTCCGTGGCTATGTGTACCTATAACGGTGCGCGGTACCTGCCTGAACAGCTGAGGAGCTTCCTCGAGCAGAGGCGACCGCCGGATGAGATCGTCATCTGTGACGATGGCTCGTCGGATGAAACGGTGGAGTTGCTGGAAGAGTTTGCGCGATCCGCGCCCTTTGCTGTCCATCTACACAGGAACCCGGTGAACCTGGGCTATAGCCGTAACTTCAGGAAGGCGGTTGCGCTTTGCAGCGGCGACCTCATCGCTCTGAGCGATCAGGATGACGTCTGGTATGCGCAGAAGCTGCTTCGCCTTGAAGAGGAGTTTCTTGCGCATCCGGACGCAGGCGGTGTGTTTTCGGATGGCGATCTGATCGACACCAGCTCCCGTCCCCTCCCTGGGACGTTGTGGGGAAGCTTTATGTTTGGGCCTGAGGATCAGCGCAGAGTTGCTGGCGGCGACGCCGTGGCCGTACTTTTGCGGCGAAATGTCGTCACGGGGATGGCGTTTGCCTTCCGCAGCAACTGGCGCCCGCTGCCAGAACGGATGCCGGACCACTGGCCGCATGACTTCTGGCTGGCGTTGATGCTGGCTGCGGAGGGTCGCCTGCTCTCCTGCCCGGAGCGCCTGGTAGCGTACCGCGTACATGAGCAGCAGCAGATCGGCGTTCCTATTACGCGCCCGGAGAAGATTGCGTATCTGCGCGGCCGCGGGATCGGGGCGTATCTCGATCTCTCACGCCAGCGGAATCTGGCTGAATACAGCAAGGACGCCCTGCAGTTCGAGTCGCTGCTGGTTCAGGCGCAGCAGGACCCCGTGCTGGGTGCTGCCTGGTGGCTTCCCATGGCGCGCGAGAAGGCAGAACATATGAGGCGCGTAGCCTCGCAATTAGAGATGGGTCGGGTTCGCCGCTGGCCCTCGGCGCTGCTGCACTGGCGTAGCTATCGCAGGTACGCTCCCACGGGGCTGGCTGCGCTGGTCCGCGATCTGCTGTTGTAATCGACGTATACTTGAACGTGGACCGCTGATATGCAAGCTCCGCCCGAGGAAACCCGAACAACCGTGCCCTTGACCATTCTTGCCATCATTGTCATCTACCGCCGTCTCCCGATGGAAAGCTCCAGCCTGATCACCCTGATCGAATCGGCAAAGCAGGCCGCGGGTCTGAACTTACGGCTGAAGTGGATGATTGCTGACAATACGCCCGGTGGCCAGGCAATCTCCGATCTCCCAGCAGGAGGGACGTACCGCGCGTATCCGGAGAATCCAGGGCTCGCGCTGCCGTACAACGATGCCCTGGCTGTGGCTGCTGCGGAGGGGTATGACTGGCTGCTTACGCTCGACCAGGATACGGATCTTCCAGGCGAATTTATAGCGAGCATGGCACGCGCTGCGCAGGCGTATGCCGACGATCAGACGGTCGCCGCCGTGGTCCCTCGTATCGAAGATGTTGGCCGGCTGATCTCGCCCTTTCACTTCTCGCGAGGCTTTCTGCCGAAGGTTCTGCCCGCATCGGCACACGGCATTGCGCCCCCGCATACCTCGGCGTTAAACTCGGCATCGCTGTTGCGGGTCGGTTCGCTCCTGCAGCTTGGGGGCTATGATCCGGGCTTTCCGCTGCACAACAGCGACACACGCCTTTACAAGCGGTTGGACGATGCTGGCAAACGTGTGGCGATCGCCGACGTGACGGTGCAGCATGAGCTATCGATTTTGCGGCGTGCGGAGCGTATGAGCCCGGAACGCTATCGTCTGATGTTGAGGGACGAGTGCCGCTTCTGGGATCTTCATATGGATTGGCTGGGACGCACGGAGCGGATGGTACGCTTGCTGGGTCGCTATGCAAAGGGCCTGCTCCACAACGAAGATCCTGCGTTTCAGCGGGTCACCATTGAAGAGATTCGTTATCGTGTCTTGACCCGTCGCGAGGCCCGGCTTCGCGCGGGTGCAGCGGCGTTGCCTGGACAGGGATGGGATACGGCGGAGTTCGCTGGTCCACTGAGGAAGTAGAACGGATGAGAGATGCAGGCGGAGTTACCTTGGAAGACCAGAAGATCGGCGAGCGCGACATGGAAGGCAATGTAGGCGTGGAGCCGCGGACGCCGACGCTCGATCTATTATTACTGCTCACCGCGCGTGCGCGCTTCATCATCCTGACGACGCTGGGAGCGATGCTCCTTGCCTTCGCGTCGACGTTCCTGATGAAGCCTACTTATACGGCCAATGCGATTATCCTGCCTCCACAATCGGCGCAGTCCTCGTTGACGGCGATGCTTGGTCAGCTGGGATCGCTGGCAGGTCTGGGCGGGTCGAACCCGTTGAAGAATCCCGCGGACCTGTATATCGGAATTCTGCAGAGCCGGAACATTATGGACCGGGTGATCGCGCACTTTGGTCTGCAGCAGCGCTGGCATGTAAAGACGATGACGGCGGCGCGGGCTGCGCTGACCGGCGCATCGCAGTTCGAGTCCACCAAGGACGGCATGATTCTCATTACGGTCAAGGTGAGCGACCCGAAGCTGGCGAGTGATATAGCCAACTTCTACGTTGACTCCCTGGGGAATGAGAACTCCGCGCTGGCGATCACCGAGGCGGGCCAGCGGCGCCTGTTCTTCGAGCATCAGCTGGACGCTGAGAAGGCGGCCCTGAGCACGGCCGAAGAAGATCTGAAGAAGACGCAGCAGAAGACGGGCCTTCTGACTGTCCCCGGACAGACGGAGCTTGCTGTTCGCAACGTGGCGCAGACGCGCGCGCATATCTCCGCCCTTGAGCTCCAGCTGGAAGGACTTCGCACCTCCGAGGCCGATGAGAATCCGGACATCGTGCTTGTCAAGCAGGAGATTCGGACGCTGAGGTCGCAGCTTGCAACGCAGGAGGGCAGCGAGAAGAATGCGGTAGCCGGGAACTCCGACGTTTCAACCGGGCAGGTGCCGGAGGGTGGACTTGAATACGCGAGGAAGCTCCGCGAGGTTAAGTACCACGAGACACTCTTCGATCTGCTCTCCCGCCAGTACGAAGCAGCGCGCATTGACGAGGCGAAGTCGGCGCCGGTGATCCAGGTCATCGATCGGGCGGAGCCGCCGGAGCAGAAGTCCGGGCCGCGTCCTAAGCTGATTGCTGCGGGCACCGGTTTCGTTGTCCTGATTCTTACCTGCCTGTGGACCCTGTACCAGGGAGCTTTGTCCCAGGCTCGGCGACAGCCCCTGCTGGCGGAGAAGCTACGCCTGCTCAAGCTCCACCTGCCATGGTTTCCCATTTGACCGACAACGATCTTCGCTTTACCGCGGTGGAAGAGTGACCAGCAATCCCGTCTTCAAGATCAGAAACCCGGCGGATATCCCCTTCTATTGCAGCCCTCTGCACCTGTTCTTTGCGGAATGGGCGCTTATGATGGCCACCTTCTCGCTGCGAATCTCATTCGCGTCCTTCCCGGACATTTCGGTCGCGATCCGCCTGTTCTTCATCGCATCCATGAGCTTCATGGCGGGCTACATGACGCTGCGCTGGAGCTATGTCGCTCGAAACTACCATCCTGCAGGACCGAGCGACTATTACGAGGTCCGGCTGAACCGCCTGAGGAAGTTCCACCTGTGCTGCCTGATCGTGGTGATCGGGATCATCGTGATGAACTGGAAGCGCTTTGGTCTGCCGCCGCTCTTTGGTGCACTTGGAGCCGATACCAAAAGCTACCAGGACTACGGATCGTTACGACAGCCCATGTTTACGGCCATCATGGCAATCTTCATCACGGCACCGATGGAGCCTTCGGCATGGAAACGGTGGGCACTGTACCTGTTCGCGCCCGGCTGCTTCCTGCTCTATGGGTCCCGCGGCTATCTGCTGATCATGCTGTTCCAGGCGCTGGCGGTGTTTTCATTACGCACGCAGCAGAGCCGGTTGCGGATCTATGGAATTGCCCTGGCCACGATGGCGATTGCCGTCTTCGCTTCAAACCTGATCGGCAACAGCCGCAACAGCCTGGGTGTCGATGCGCTGCTTGGATTTCTGCAGATCAAACAGAAATACCATAACTGGCCACCGGCGTACCTGTGGGTCATCTCGTACGTGGCGACGCCGTTTTCCAATATGTGCTGGATCGTTGAGGTGCCTTATCACGAGCATGTGACTACGTTCTTCTACTCACTATTCCCGGGCGAACTGGCGGTCAAGTCGACGGAGATGATCGCCGATCTTGGGAGCGAAAAGATTCTCGATGGCGTCCATACGTACATGGCCAAGTACTTCCTGGACTTCTGGTACTTCGGCATCATCGGCATCAATTATGTATGGGGCCTAATCGCAGGGTTCTTCAGCGAGGGTGACCGCCTGACCCGTAACTTTCTGCTCTCGGGTGTGCTGCTGGGATGCATGGGCTTCATGTTCTTTTCTGACTTCCTGACGATCCTGATTATTGTGCTTGAGATGATTACTGCTGTCCTTGTGCAGCGCTATCTCACCAATCCCGTGAACCGGGATGGATCTCCCCTTGGCGACTCGAACGGGACCGCGATGACGATGTCGCGGATGCCTGCAGGTACGCCGTCCTGATCCCGGTGACGGCGGCCTGTCCGTGCCTTTAGAGACGAGATCTTTGGAGTCGACCTGCATGCAGATTCAACAGCTTCGATACCCTACGTGGTCCCTGTCCACGCTTGTTCTTTTTCTGGCTGCTGCTGGCGTGGCGCAGGGTCAGGTCCCTGTGGCTCCAGATGACCGCCACGGCATCGTGAATGAGGAGCTCTTTCGCGGGGAGACGGTGGCCGCACGGGTTGACGCTGCTGCCCAGGCCTGTGTCGCAGATCCGACGCAGACCTGCATGATCACGATCCCTCCGACCGCCCCTGCCGGGACCGGTTGGAAGAAGACGGCGAACAATGTCACCATCCAGGATCTGCGCAATCGAAGTGGCTTTGGGTATCCCGACGGCGAGCTTTCCGGGATGCGCGCGAGCGTCCACTATCTTTACCACGCAGGAGCCAACGAAGACTTCGAGACGCAATGCACGTTCTGCGGCCGCAATGTGCTGGTTGTCGATGCCATCGCGGACGGGGGCAAGACCACGAATGGAAGCAACGCCTCGCTGCAGGCCATGGTCGCCTCGGTGCATCGGATGGAAGGGTCCTCGCGACAGATATGGGCTGGCAACTTTGTCGCAAACTATCGCAACCTCTCCGAGAAGGTGACCGGGCTGGAGGTCGATACCTCGAACGAATCCAAGGTTGACGACGCGGGCCTGGCGAGCGCAGGGGTGCGCATCATCAATAACGGGATGCATGCGGGGATCGGACTCCAGATCAACTCGGTCATCGGAGACGCGGCGGGAGCCCTGCCAAAAATTCGCGGGTACATGGTGGGGATTGACGATGAGGACTACCACGTCTTTGGCATGCGACTCAGCAGCCGGGACGATGCTCATGTTGCGGACCTGTACATCGTTCCTTCGAACGACAATGGTGAGCGGATGTCTGTGATCGGGCGGAACGCTGCCGACAAAGCCACACGATGGGCGGTCTATAACGACGGCACAGCGTCCTTCCAGAAGCTATCCTCCGCGCTGTCCGTCGTGGGTGGAGTTTCGAATAACACCGGCCTGCAGCACATGCGCGGCGAGGTGGGATGTATGACGGCCGCCGCGCCCGGTGCAACCTGCACCTCACCACAGATCAAGCTGCCGGTTGCGTTTGCCGATCTGCAGTACACGCTGACCTGTTCGCTTGAGTCAGCGAGGGGAACGCCAACGGTGGTCTCGGTCACCAAGCAGGAGGCCAGCTTCGAGGTGCAGATCGCTTCGCTGAGCAATGCTGCGTCCACGGGGCGTTACAACTGTGTTGCTATCCACGACTAGAAGACTTGCTCAAGGTTGGCGACCGAACTGTGCTGAGCCGGGGTCGCGAAAAACCAGTCAGGGATGAGCCTGGCTTCTTCGTGCAATGTACCAGTCACGCAGACGAAATGACGGTTTCTCGATGAGGAAGTAGGAGATCTCGGCGCAGGCAAGGATAAGGAGCAGGCGCGTCCATACATGGTGCTGACCGCCGATCTGAACCGGTCCGGCCCAGAGCTGCTGCCACAGGTAGAGGCTGTAGGAGATGACGCCGATGTGCCGCAGCCATGCGTGGTTCAGCAGGCGTCCACCCCACGTACCGGCGTGCTGAATTGCGTAGGAGACCAGGTATGCCAAGAGGATTGCCTCCAACCCGATTCCGTAGAGTTGCATCGATCTGAAGTTCTGCCAGCTCATATGCATCACGGCGAAGAGGAGAACAACTGCCACTGCTCCTGAGATTTTTCTGCGCACACCGCTTGCCAGAATGGTCTGCGCCCTCGGCCAGACGCCGATGAGGGCAAGAACGCACCCTGCCATGATGGTGTCCACACGGGTGTGGAACATGCGATCGATCTGGCCGAACAGGGCGCTTCCAGGCGCGACCTGCAGCGTCAGGATTCGCGAGACGGGACTGATCAACAGGAGGGCACATCCCAACCACGCCGCGCGTCTGCGGCCAAGCCAGTGCAGGCATGCAGGCCAGATGAGGTAGAACTGCTCCTCCAGGCTGAGGCTCCACGTGTGGCCCACGAGCCAACCGTCCGTCGAAGGATGGCTGAGACGGTAGGGGTAGTAGTTCGAAACATAGAGGGCCGATGAGATGAAAGCGCCGTACAGCATCGGGACCAGGTGGATCGCCCACAAGACGCCGATGATCAGTAGGTAGAAGTAGTACGGCGGGAAGATCCTAAAGAAGCGATGCGCGTAGAAGTTTTTGAGCGAGACGCGTCCCCTGCTGTCCTGCCGCCGCATGAGCAGCGTGGTGATCAGGTAGCCGCTGATGACGAAGAAGACGGAGACGCCCAGGTCGCCGGCGTCGATCTCGAAGAGCCTGCCGAGCAACGCGAGATGGTGATGTGCCAGGCCGGCGTCGATGCGCTCCATGTAGCCGAGGTGTGCGACCACGACCAGCAGCACAGCGATGCCGCGCAGCCCATCCAGACTGGGAATGGAACGCCGCGGCACTCCGCTTTTATTCATAGAGATGAGCCTATCAAACAGGTTTGCAGCACCCTGGCACCGACCCCTTGATGGCGGGGGATGAAAGGATCTTTAGGATAGTGCGGCGCCGGGGCGAAGGCTGCGATGGGTTCGCCATAGCCCGTAGATCGACACGTAGATATGTGCGATCAGCACGCACACGCTTGCGGCCAAGGTCAGAAAGACCGCGTCGCGCGTGTTCTTGATTCCGACCAGCACCAGGAAGGCGAGCTGGACGACGATCATCAACCCGACCTCGAGGAAGGAGCCGGACCAGAAGACCCATGTGCGTGCCCGGTTCATCATCCAGATCAGGCCGGCGATGTAGTTGATGGTTG
>CAZZZQ010000058.1:8632-11074 GCA_964658405.1 uncultured Sphingomonas sp. | reverse complement strand
GATCGGGTCTCCGGCCATGATCTCTGCCTCACACAGGAGTCCGTGGCGCAGATGCTCGGAGTACGGCGATCCTCAGTCACGATCGTTGCCGGAACCATGCAGCGCGCAGGGATGATTCAAAGCACGCGAGGTCATATCCGCATCCTCGATCGTGCACTCCTCGCCGGAATCGCATGCGAGTGCTACCAGGTGACCTCTCATCTCTTCGAGGCCTTCCTGCAGGCGGGGGATCAAAAGCCCCAGACGGTGTCTGCAGAGCTTCGCCGTTCTGCTTAGAGATCGTCAGTTTCTACGCGCTGACGATTCCTTTCGTCAGCGCATAGCGAATCAGATCAGCGGTCGTGCGCATTCCAAGCTCATTCATCAGGCTGTTTTTGTGAAACTCAACCGTCTTGATGGAGATCTTGAGGGACGAGGAGATGTCTTTCATTGACCTGCCCTCTGCGATCAGCTGCAGCACCTCGCGCTGCCGCTGCGTGAGTTCCTTGCCGAAGAGATCCGCCGGATTCTTCCGCGGATCAAGGTAGAGCAGTCCCCGCGAGTCCGCAGCGGAGATCAGCGGCGTCACATAGTAGCGACCGCGCAGAGCCAATTTGATCGCGATCAGGAGTTCGGTCGAAGCTGACTGCTTCGCAACATAGCCACGCGCTCCGGCCTGAAACGCGGCTCTCAAGTAGTCGACATCCAGCTGCTGGGTGACGAAGACCAGCTTAGCCGCCGGGACCAGCCGAGTGATCTGCCGTGCCGCCTCGATTCCGTTCATCTCCGGCATGGCGATATCCAGGACGATCACATCAGGGAGCAGGCGCTGTGCCTCCGTGACCAGGTCACGACCGTTCATCACCGCTCCTACCACCTCGAACTCATTGGCGAGAAGGCGTGACAAACCCTCCAGCATCAGGGCGTGGTCATCCGCGATGAGGAGTCTCCTCTTCATAGCTCCAACGGAAGATCCACCAGGACCGTTGTTCCTCGTCCAAGGGCCGATTGGATCAGGAACGTACCGTGGGCGAGCCGGGCGCGCTCCTTCATGCTGATCAGGCCCAGGCCATCGCGCGTGTACTCGGCCTCCTGGTCGAAGCCGACCCCGAGGTCGAGGATCTCAAGATGGAGGCTGTCGTTTTTGCCTTCGAGCAGCACCTTCACGTGTGTCTTGCCAGCGTGCTTGGAGACGTTGCGAAGCGCCTCCTGGGTGATCCTGTAGATCGCCGTAATTGCAGGCTGCGGCTTCATCTCAGGAACATCCTGGCTGACGAAGGTGACCTGCATGCCTTCGCGGTGTCCAAACTCATCCACCAGCGCACGCAGAGCGCTTTCCAGCCCCAGGTCGTCGAGGATCGCCGGGTGCAGACGGTGTGAGATCTGCCGGACGTCCGTATTGAGAGATCGGATCTGCTCATGAACAGCCGACATCTTGGTCTGCTTCTCCGGTGCATCGTCGTTCTCGCGAATCTCGTTATGCAGCAGCTCGATCAAGCTGAGGCGCTGGCTGATGTCGTCGTGGAGCTCTCTGGCGACCCGCTGCCGCTCCTCCTCCTGGACGGTGAACAGGTGTGCAGTCAGCCCGCGCAGCTCCTCCTGCGTCCGGTCCAGGTTGATCCCGGCTGCGATCACCTCCCTCTCGAGCGCAAGCTTCTGAGAGGCCATCAGAAGCTCCTGCTCGCGGCGGACGGTGATGTCCTCCATGATCAGCAGGATGACCTTGCTACCGTCGATGAAGAGGGGCTTTCCCTTGATCAGCAGCGTCTTGCGATCCTGAGTGGTCGACTGGTGCTCGAGTTCAAGAAGATTTGGGCTGTCGCTCGCGATCAGGGTATTGAGCATGTCAACGAGCCCGTCCAGTCCCCAGAGATGCTGGAAGAGATCCGGGAGTGACTGGCCAATCAGGTTCTGGGATCGAAGGCGCGTCAGGTCGTGGAAGGCGGAGTTGACGGTCCGGATCGTGCAGTCGTTGTTCAGCACGACCATGGGAACCGGAACCCCCTCCATCACCGACGTCACGAAGTCGCGCGACTCACGCAACTCCTGCTGGCTGCGACGCAGTTGATCGATATCCACGAGGACAACGACAAGCCCTTCAATGCGATTCTCGGACGACCGATAGGGTCGCACGCGGAGCAGGTTCCAGCGGCCCTCGCGGTCCTGAACCTCCATCTCACGTGTTCCCAGGGTCTCGAGAACGTCGTTCAGGATCGGCTCGATATCCTCGATGCTGAGCTGAAGCCGAATCTCGCTGATTGACCGTCCAATGTCCGATTCGCGGACGTTGAGCAGCCGCTGCATAGGCGGGGTGAACTGCCGCACCTTCAGGTCGCTGGTCAGCATCAGCAATGGAATGTTTACGCTGGTCAGAAGATTACTCAGATCGTTCCCCGTCTGGGCGAGCACAAGGTTGCGCTGCTGCAGCTCTTCGTTGACCGTCTGCAGCTCTTCGTTGGCCGA
>CAZZZQ010000058.1:0-8622 GCA_964658405.1 uncultured Sphingomonas sp. | reverse complement strand
GGAGCTCCTCTTTTGTGGTCTCCAGCTCTTCGTTGGAGCTCTGCAACTCCTCGTTGGCCGACTGGATCTCCTCGTTTGCGGAGACCAGCTCCTGGTTATGTGCATCCCGCTCTTCGACCAGCGACTGAAGGTGAAAGCGCGTAGAACTCAGGTCCAGCCGAAGCTGCGCGCTGAGCAAGTCCTTCTCGTCCTCCGTAAGTGGCGATGGCGGAAGGATATGGACCATGCCGTCGGAGGCTCCCTCCTCGGCAGCCTGGAAGAGGACGAGGAAGCAGGGTGTCCGCGTCGCTGAGCTGCTCAGCGGCAGGATGTTGACCTGCAGGTCACGATCGAGATCGCCCTCGCGAAAACGAATCGGCGACACCGTCACGGGAACTCGATCCCGGATGGCACGGGCGGCCGGCTCCCGGATCTCGTCGGCGATATCGCTGCGCAGGATTCGCAGCAGGTTCCAGCTGACAGAGCCTGTCGGCAACTGGACGAACGGTGCAGTTTGACCGCGAACCTGCAGAACATTCATCTGGTCATCAACAACCAGCCCCGGTGGTGCAAAGCGCGCAAGAACAGCGCGGTCAGCCGCTCGTTGCAGATCGATATCGGACCAGACCTGATAGGGCTCATCTTCCGGCGACTTGGGCCGGTGGTGCTGCCCGACAAAGTAGCTCGGCAGGTCAAGCCGACCGCCTACGCTCGTGCCCGTCTTTGAGTAGATCTTGTTCTTCCGGTCGACGGCCACAAAGAGACTGCTGTACTCCCTCAGGCTCTCGGAGGTCCCCAGCATCATGTAGCCGCCGGTTTCAAGCGCATAGTGGAAGGTAGTGATGACCTGCCGCTGCAGGATCTGGTTGAAGTAAATCATCACATTTCGGCAACTCAACAGATCAATGTGGGAGAAGGGTGGATCGCTCGATAAATCCTGCCGAGCGAAGATACAGGTATCGCGAATGCGTTTAGAGACCTGGTAGCCACGGTCGACCTTCACAAAGAAGCGCCGGATGCGATCACCGCTAAGCTCGTTTACCAGCGACTCGGGATAGATCGCCGTTCGCGCCATATCAATCGAACGCTCACTCGCGTCAGTCCCGAAGATCTGGATCGGCGTATCCATATTGTTCATGGAGAAGTATTCGACCAGTGTGATCGCCATCGAATAGGCCTCCTCTCCGCTGGAACAGCCTGCGATCCAGACCCGTACAGGCCGATCAATGGGACGATCTCGAAAGAAGGTTGGTAAGACCGTTGTCTGCAGGGCAAGCCAGAGATCAGGGTCACGGAAGAATCGCGTGACGTTGATTAGGGCCTCTTCCTGAAGGGTCTTCAGCTCGTCAGACCGCGTTCGCAGGTAGGCAAGATAGTCGCTGAGGGTCTCCATGCGCAGGAGAACCATCCTCCGAGCGATTCGGCGGCGCAGGGTCTGCGGCTTATAGAGCCGGAATTCGAGTCCGGACACATTGCGAAGCATCTGGAGGATCCGATTGAACTGCTGATCGATGCTCTCGGTCGTCTTATCCTCTTCGAGGACCCGCACACCGGGGCGGAGGAACTGCCGCGCAACTCGTTTCAGCTCCGCCGCTAGCTCGGCCGGCGGCAAAACCAGGTCGACATGATCGGCAGCGATGGAGTTCAGAGGCATACTGCTGTGCTGCGCGCTCTCCGGCGTCTGAACCAGAGCGATCCCGCCCTCTCCCTTGATCGCCTTCAGGCCCGAGGCACCGTCAGAGTCCGCGCCGGACAGGACGACGCCGATCGCATGGAACTTGAGATCCGCAGCCAGCGAGCGGAAGAAGAGATCGATCGGCATATTGGAGCGCCGGGAGGTCGGTCGCGCTTCAAGGTGGAAGGCGCCACCACGAATCGTTACCAGTTGATTCGGTTGCAGCACGTACAGATGATTCGGCTGAGGCTGCGCGCCATCTTCAATGGGAAGCACGGTCATCGCTGTGTGCTTCGTCAGTATCTCTGACAGGAAGCTTCGCTGATCGGGTGCCAGATGTGTGACCAGGACGAATGCCATCCCGGTGTCGCTCGAGAGATTGTCAAGAATCTCCCGCAGCGCTTGCAGGCCACCCGCCGAGGCCCCAAAGGCAACAACCGGCCAGGCGAGCGAGGGATCCTGCACCTCTTCATCGATTGGTCCCAACACCTCGCTCCGTCCGGCCTGGTCCGGAGCATCAATGCCTTCGTCGTGGACAACCGCCAACTCAAGGGAGGTCGAACGCTCGCCGTCGACCGCGCCCTCATACTCCATATCTGTCCGAGAATCTTCCTAAGCCACTTCGTTGATTTCGGACATAGCAACTCCTTAGCCTGTGCGCACTCAGGCACAAGGATACGCTCGTATCCGTACAATCCATGGTCGTTCGCCCTACAGACGGCTCGGCTCGAGTAGCCGGCCTTCAAAAATGTAGCGCCCAAGTCAGCGCGCTAAGGTGAAGTTGCGCCTGGCAAGCCTTACTTTTCTGTTGGCTTGGCCATTTTGTCGTGCATCGCACCTTTCAGCACCCCGGGAACGAGGTTCGCAAGCATCCCTTCCACCTTGGTCTTGAGCGAAGCCGCGTAGACATGGTCCTTTCCGTCCATCAGAGCCTCATAGCCCTGACGCGCCACGTCGGCAGGCTGACTCTCCGACTTGCCAGTCTGGCCAGCCTCGGTGTCGTCCATCCCAGCGCGATGAAAGAAATCCGTATCGGTCGGTCCCGGCTGAAGTGCAGTGACGGTGACCCCGGAGTCCTTCAACTCATAGCGCAGACTCTGGGCGAACGAGAGCACAAAGGCCTTGGTCGCGGCGTAGACAGCCTCACGCGGAGCGACCATCTCGCCGGCAATCGACGCAGTGAACAGAATATTCCCCGCCCCCTGCTCCGTCATCTGCTTCACAACGTGCTTCGCGAGGTGCACCGTGCCCGCACAGTTCAGGTACACCATGTTCAGCTCCTGCTTCAGATCGGTCTCCGCAAAGAGCCCACCAACGCCAACGCCAGCGTTAAGACAGGCGGCGTCAAGCGGGCGCCCGATGGCTAACACCTCAGACCAGAGCTGATCCACACCCTCTTCCGTCGAAAGATCGGCGCGAACCTCTTTGACTGCCGCAACCTGCGCGCGGAGGTTCTCCGCCGCATGTTCGAGCCGGTCCCCGGCGGAAGCAATCACCAGGTCGTAGCCATTCTCCGCGAAGACCTTTGCCAGTTCGTAGCCGATGCCGCTCGACGCTCCGGTCACTAATGCCAGACGATTTCCCATCACTCCACCCCACGCTGTGATCTGCATTTCTTACATTCAGTCGGCTGTGATGCCGAAAGGAGTGCAGTGGCTTTCCGAAATCCGGATCAATCGCGCACCATTCTGATAGGTTGTGTGATGAAGCTCCGAACCCGACACTATGATGAAAAAGCCTGCAGAGAAACGTTATTATCCGACCCCCGCGCTCGAGAAGGGCCTTGATCTGCTTGAGCTCTTTGCCGGCACACCGGAGGGCCTCTCTGTCAGCGATGCCGCACGGCGGCTGGATCGCACCGTCTCCGAGATCTTCCGCATGATCCTATGCCTCGAGCAGCGCGGATACATCGTCCAGTCGCCAAGCAAGGATCGTTATCACCTGACGCTGCGCCTCTTTCGTCTGGCGCAGGAACATCCTCCGACCAAGCGCCTGACGACGGAGGCCCTGCCGACGATGCATTGGCTTGCCTCTCAGCTCCGCCAGTCATGCCACCTGGGGATCGTCGATGGCGGTCACATCGTGATCCTTGCCCAGGTCGATTCGCCGGAGTCAACCGGCTTCTACGTCAAAATGGGCTCGAAGGTCGACCTGATGCACGCAGCGACCGGACACGTCATTCTTGCGCACCTCAGCGAGGACGCCCGGCAACGAGCCGTTGACGAGTGGAGACAGGAGACGAAGAAGCGCAAACCTGCAGACCTTGATCAGCATCTGGAGAAGATCTATGCGCGGGGGTATGAGCGCCGCGACAGCTACGAGGTGGCAGGGGTCGTCAATATCAGCTTCCCCATTGTGAACTTTCAGGGCCAGGCAATCGCCGGCATCACCGTGCCGTTTGTGAAACGCATCGGAGACACGGTTAACCTCCCAGAGGTCGTAAATTGCCTGCGGGAGGCAAGTCAGAGGATCTCTGAGGCCATGGGTGCAACCCCGATCCAGGAGACCCCGTCATCGAAGCGGCCATTAAGAGCACAGCAGGCCGGCGCAGTTTGATTTGCCCGGATCAGAGCGGGATGCGGCTCTAAGCCAGCATCTCCGCCTTATCCTTGCTGGAGCTGACAGCGTCGGGCAGTGTCGAGATTCCCACCAGTAGATCTTCCTTGCGCATGACAAGATTCGTCGCGTTCAGAGAGGCAAGCTCAAATCCATGGCCGTGCGTGATCGCGTCCGTCGGGCAGGCCTCAACACAGTAGCCGCAGAAGATGCAGCGGTTGTAGTCGATGTTGTAGACCTTGGCGTACCGCTCAGCCGAAGAGATCCGGACAGCTTCCGTGTTCTCAGCCGCCTCGATATAAATGCAGTTCGAAGGGCAGGCCGCCGCGCAGAGAAAGCAGGCGACACACTTCTCGAGGCCATTCTCGTCACGCTGCAGCTGGTGCTTGCCGCGGAAGCGCTCCTGGAACTTGGCGCCACGCATGGGGCCCTTGCCGTCGGGATAGTTCTCGACTTCGGTCGGCTGGAACATCTCCCGGAACGTGATGCTCATTCCCTTGGCAATTGCGGCAGCATTTTTGACGATGGACATGCACTTGAGTATACGACGGTTGAGCGGTAGGCTGAACCGTATGCTGCCTCGTCAAACGCTTCCCCTCCTTCTTGTAGCGGCACTCACGGGCTTCACTCCGGCCTCGGGCCGCCTTACCGCCCAGATGTCGGCGATGGAATCGCATGCCCACGCCCAGGCTGCTCCTTCGACGACCCTCTCACTGACCGGCATTGACGGCAAGGCTCTGACCTTTTCGCCCGCCGAGATCAAGGCCATGCCTCATAAGAGCGTCACCGTCTTCAACGAGCACGCGAAGGCGAACGAGATCTACACGGGCGTCCTCCTGACCGACCTCCTGAGCAAAGCCGGCGTCCCGACGGGGAAGGACCTCAAAGGCAAAGCCTTTCTGATGTACGTCATGGCGGAGGGGACCGATCATTACCGCGTGCTGTACTCGCTCGACGAGGTGGATGGAGCGAATCATGCAGGCGACGTCATCGTCGCTGACACGCTTGGCGGGTCACCCCTGACGACCGACGGCGCGTTCAAGCTGGTCAGCAGTGAGGATAAGCGGCCTGCACGGTGGGTCCGAAACCTTACCGCGATCACCGTCAAATCAGCCGAGTAAGCAGTCCGCTCCCGGAATCTGACCGTGGCGCACTTCGCTCTTCCGTTCAAGCGGAAGCTATGCCAGACTATCGGGGACGCTGGAGGATCGCATGCGAGGTCTCCGTACGGGAACACTCATCGCAAGTCTTTGTGCCGCGGCCGCCCTTGCGCAGGAGCCGGTTCCGCCGCACGCTCCTGATGGCTTTGTGCGCCAGCAGGTCCAGAGCATCAGTATCCTTTCAGTCCCAAACGCACCTTTTTCCGCGACGGTGGTCACGGAGCTGACCACGCTCCTCCCCGACGGGACGACCAGCACCATGAAGAACCACCGGACGGTCGCACGGGACAGTGCGGGGAGGGTCTTCCAGGAGCGCCGATTCTTCAGCCCGACCGGAGATGTGGAGGTGACGCGACTCGGGAATCTGCAGTATCAGGATCCAAACCGTCACGAATACTACGACTGCCATCCTGTGCAGCGCACCTGCTTTGTCTATCCGTATTCTTCCCCGCCCGGGAACACGGCGACCAAGGTTGAAGCGGCCAATTCAAAGGATAAGAACGTCACGGTTGAAGATCTCGGCCGACGGACCCTGGAGTCCGTAGAGGTCCTTGGGTCTCGTGAGACGACGACCATCGCCGCCGGAGTCATCGGCAACAAGAATCCGCAGCCGATCGTGAAGGAGTTCTGGTACTCCCCGCACCTGCAGGTCAATCTCATCGTGAAGCGCTTTGACCCACGCTCAGGGATGCAGAACTTCGACGTCACCAACCTGAACCTCAGCGAACCGGATCCGAAGACCCTCAGCCTGCCGGCCGGCTATCAAATCGTGAAAGCGAATCCCGGCCAACGCTGAGGCGGATGTGCCTGTTTGATCACCGCTGCATCACAACAGCATGCGTATTGTGACCCTCGAAGAGCACTTCATCACAGCAGACTCGCTCAAAGCGACCGGTTTTCAGGCTGATAACCCGCACATGAAGGCCATCCAGGCGAGGCTGCTCGATCTTGGAGCGGGCCGGCTGGCTGCGATGGACGAGGCGGCCATCGATGTGCAGGTGCTCTCGCTGGCCGCCATCGGCTTCGAAAAGCTTGACGCCGCGACCGCAACGGCAGTCGCCACCAGCGTAAACGATGAGCTCTTTGAGGCGGTCAAGCTCAACCCGACACGCTTTGCGGGCTTCGCGACCCTCGGCATGCATGAGCCCGAAAAGGCTGCGCGGGAGTTCGAGCGCTGCGTCCAGCAGCTTGGCTTCAAAGGGGCGCTGATTGACGGAACGACCGGCGGACTCTTTCTCGACGATCCCCGGTTCACACCGATTCTGGAGGTAGCGGTCACCCTCGACGTGCCCATCTACCTGCACCCCGCACCGCCGCCTGAGCCGGTCCTGAAAGCCTACTTCTCAGACCTTCCGGGAGGAAGTGGGGACCTGCTCTCACGCGCCGGCTGGGGCTGGCATGTCGAGACTGGAATGCACTGCCTCCGCCTGATGCTCAAGGGAGTCTTCGATCGCTTCCCAACCTTGAAGATCATCATCGGCCACCTGGGAGAGGATCTGCCCTACTCGCTCGTGCGGGCTGACACAGTCCTCGCCCACGTCACCGGCCACCTGCAGCTAAGCATCGCGGACTACTTCCATGACCACTTCTACGTCACCACCAGTGGATACTTCAGCGCACCACCGTTCCTGTGTGCCCTGCAGGTTGTCGGTGCAGATCGGCTGATGTTCTCGATCGACTACCCCTTCAGCGCAACAACGACAGGCAGCACATTTCTAGAGGGCCTGGCGATCAGCCCGGCAGACCGGGAGAAGATCTCACACGGCAACGCTGATCGCCTGCTTCGGCTGTGACCTCTACCGGCCGGCCAGGGTCGCCTGAAACTGGCTGGTAATGGAATGAACGACCGAGGGCCACGGCCGATCGCTCTGACCTCGATAACGCTCCACCCAGATCAGGTGGCTGTTCGGCCCGCTCCCCGCGAAGACCCGCAGCGTCGCAAGCTCGGAGTCGCCGGGGCCTACCGAGAAGCCCGTCGGCTGATCGCGAACCAGCCGTAAGGTGATCGCCGCCCCGGTCTCCGGAACGATCTGCTTCCCCAGCGACGTTGCAAAGGACGCCAGTTGCCCTTCGGAGACACGATCCTTCGGCTGAGACTCGACCGCGATCGTGCGTCCCTCAGCGAAGGTGCGCAGCAGGGTCGCGTGGCTGCAGGTGTACTGGGCACCATCGACGCTGCAGTCGACCGTGGCTGCCTGTTGTGCGAAGACGCCGGTCGTGTGAAGCATTGCTACGGCCGCGACGCCGGAGAGTAGAAACGTTCGAAGCTGCGTACACATTTCCTGGTCCCTCGTGCTTTCATTTCCCTACTCGAGATTCAGCTTCTTCCACATCTGGTCGACCTTCGCGCTGACGGCCGCGTCCATCTTCAGCATCGGCGGCCACTGGCGGGTAAAGCCTTCAGCCGCCCACTTGCGGGTCGCGTCGATGCCCATCTTGCTGCCAAAGTTTGGCAGGCGGCTGGCGTGGTCGAGTGAATCGACCGGGCCGAGCGTGAACTGGATATCGCGCTCCGGATCGATATTGTTGGCGACCCGCAGGGTGACCTCGGCAACATCCTGCACATTGCAATCTTCGTCGACAACGATGACGCACTTGGTAAACATCGCCTGCCCCATGGCCCAGATTCCGTTCATGATCTTCCGGGCATGTCCCGCGTAACTCTTTCGAATAGAGACGATCATCAGGTTGTGGAAGACGCCTTCGGACGGCAGGTTGACGTCGATAATCTCAGGGAGCGTCAGCTGCATCAGCGGAAGGAAGATCCGCTCGACCGCCTTGCCCATCCACGCATCCTCCATCGGCGGCTTCCCGACGACGGTCGCGGCGTAGACAGGATTCTTCCGGTGCGTGATCGCCGTCAGGTGGAAGACCGGGTACTCGTCCTCCATGGTGTAGAAGCCGGTGTGGTCGCCGAAGGGTCCCTCCGTTCGCAGCTCTCCCAGCTGAACGTAACCTTCGAGAATGTACTCGGCGTGAGCCGGAACCTCGAGGTCCACCGTCTCCCCCTTCACAAGCTCGACCGGCTTCTGACGAAGGAAGCCCGCGATCAGGTACTCCTCCACCTCGGGCGGTGCCGGCACGATCGCTGAAAACGTGATCGCCGGATCGGTGCCGATCGCGACTGCAACCTCCATCCGGTCGCCGCGTAGCTTCGTAATCGTCTGCGTGTTCAGCGACTCGAGCGATGATGCGGCCATGGTTCCGCCGGCGGTCACGGCCATCAGGTCGACCTGAGCCGCAAGATCAGGA
>CAZZZQ010000057.1:0-11118 GCA_964658405.1 uncultured Sphingomonas sp. | reverse complement strand
CCGGCTCCGTTTTCATGCGACCATCGAGTGATCGTCAGATCGACCCCGGCATACATAGCTGCCCCAATCCAACAGCGATGCTCCTTCACGCATCCAACCCGAAGAGCCCACGAAATTTAGAGAGAACATATAGGTCGAATGAGCCCAGAGATTACGACTGTACGCAATGAGAGCCCTTGGCGGGAGCGCCTGCGCGCCCTCAAAAACATGCCTCCCGTACTGCATATCCTTTGGGAGTCTGGCCCGGCAGTCGTCACGTGGGGGCTGATTCTCCGCGTTCTTGTCGCCGTCGCCCCGTTTGCGATCGCCAAGGTCGCCCAGTACATCATTCAGGACATCGCCAACGTCCTGCATCAGCAGCCGCTCGACCCTCGCTTCTGGAAGCTGGTCGCCGCCGAGGTCATCCTCAATGTCATCCTCGGATTGTTGACGCGGGCGATCGACTACAGCGACTCCCTCCTCGCGAATCGCTACACCCAACACGTCAGCGTCCGCGTGATGGAGCAGGCTGCCCGCCTCGACCTGACCACCTACGAGAATCCCGTCTTCTACGACCGCCTCGAGCGGGCGCGCGTCCAGGCGACCGACCGGCTGGCCATGATCCAGCAGATGGGTCGCCTCTTCCAGCAGGTCATCACGACCCTGGTCTTTTCGGCGGCTCTCGCGTGGGCCTCGCCGTGGCTCGTTCTGCTGCTTGCCCTGGGCGTTCTGCCTTCGTTCCTCGGCGAAACGCATTACGCATTTCTCGGATACGCGAAGAACTTCCGCCAGACGACCGCCAAGCGCCAGATGGACTACCTGCGCCAGGTGGCCGGTAGCCGCGAGGGAGCGAAAGAGGTCAAACTCTTCGGCCTCAACAAGTTCTTCACGGAGCGCTTCCAGGCCCTTGCAAATCAGATCTACGTCGAGGACGTTGCGCTCTCACGCTCGAAGCTGATCGTCGGCGGTCTGCTCGGCATCGTTGGAACGCTGGGCTACTACGGCGCCTATGTCTTCGTGATCTGGAAGACGCTGCAGGGCGGCTACGATATCGGCCAGTTCACCTTCCTGACGGCGTCGATTCAGCAGGCAAGCTCGAACCTGCAGCAGGTCTTCTCGACCGCCTCAGGGATCGCCGACCAGGCGCTCTTCCTTACCGACCTACTCGCCTTCTTCGAGATGGAGCCGCTCGTCAAGTCGAATCCTGACGGCCTCAAGACCCCTGAGCCGATCAAGCTAGGCTTCGAATTCCGCAACGTCTCCTTCACCTATCCGGGCACGGAGCGAACCGTACTGCGCAACTTCAACTTCCACCTGCACCCGGGCGAGCGCATCGCCCTGATCGGCGAGAACGGCCAGGGTAAGACAACCGTCGTCAAGCTGATTACGCGGCTCTACGACCCGACCGAAGGGCAGATCCTGCTTGACGGGGTCGACCTCCGCGAGTACTCGCTCGAAGACCTGCATCGCCACATTGGCGTCATCTTTCAGGATTTCATGCGCTTCGAGATGACCGCCCGCGAAAACATCGCCGTCGGCCGCGTCGACCGGCCGCATCAGCAGGAGGACATCGAGTCTGCGGCGCACAAGAGCCTCGCCGATACAGTCGTTTCAAAGCTCGCAGGCGGATATGATCAGGTTCTCGGCCGCCGCTTCGAAGGTGGCGTCGAACTCTCCGGCGGCGAGTGGCAGAAGATCGCACTCGCAAGGGCGTATCTTCGGGACGCGGACCTGCTGATCCTCGACGAGCCGACGGCCGCACTCGACGCTCGCAGCGAGCTCGAGGTCTTCGAGCGCTTTGCGGAGCTGACCGAAGGCAAGATGGCCCTGCTGATCTCGCATCGCTTCTCGACCGTCCGCATGGCCGACCGCATCGTCGTCCTTTCACAAGGGCGCCTGATCGAAGAAGGAAACCACCAGCAATTGATGGAGAGCGGTGGGCTCTACGCCGACATGTTCGAGATGCAGGCCGCGAGCTACCGTTAAACGAAACCGCTAGACAGCACCGGACGCTGACAGCTACTGCATCCGGCGCGAAAGGAAAGCGACTATGCCATCATCATCAAATTCTGAGGAACTGGAAGCGATCGGGCACGCCACTCCGCCCCCCGTCGAAATCCCGACGACCGGCCTGCCGGAGGAGCCGCTTGTCTCCGAGGAGCAGCTGCGCGAACATGCTGCGGCACTCATCACGCAGTGGGAGATGCTCCCCTCTGAGGGCAAGGCGACCAGCCTGCCACAGCGCCTGAAAGATCTCGCCACACGCCTCGACCTTCGCCTCCGTGTCTGCCGCCGCAATGTCTCAATGAAGAAGCTGACGCCGCAGCTTGAGTTCCTCGAGAGCACGCGCATGATGGAGTCTGTGCTCGCCTCCGCGAAGTCTGCGACGCCTACCTTACTCCGCCTCCCACATGTATGCCTCGCCTCTGCGACGAGTGATATTCCGCGTGTCATGGCCGTCTCCGAGGCCTATCTTGCCGCGGCTCACGGAATCTGGTCTGCCGGATCGCTGACGACCTACATTGAGCAGGTCCAGCAGCATGATCCGCTCCTGTTGCAGGAGATCGCCGTGCTCCCCGTGGCGCTGAAGATCGCGCAACTGGAGTTCCTGCTCGACCGCGCCGACGATGCCTTCGCAGCCGGTCCGATGCCCTCAATCGAGGACTCGCCCTTCTCCGCTCCATTGCACAGCCTGCGCCGGTTAAACCAGTTTGAGTGGCGCACGATCCTCGAGCCGCTTACACCGTTTGACGGCATCCTGCGCCAGGATCCCGCCGGGGCCTTCGCCCTGATGGAAGACGAGACCCGCAACGCCTACCATGTTCGCGTCTCTGAGCTGGCCAGGCACGCCGACATGGGCGAGGTCGAAACAGCACAGGCCGCGCTTGAGCTGGCACAGGCAGCCAGCGAGGCCCATGATGCCGATCCGCGCAGGCATCTTCGCCATCAGCACATCGGCTTCTATCTCTTCGCCGAAGGCCTGCCGCGGCTTCACAAGAAGATTGGCTACCATCCGCCGCCGCTCGAACGGCTTCGCGGCTTTATCCGCCGCAACAACGAAGATGTCTATATCCTCGGCATCTTCATCCTCTCCGTGGTGCTGATCTTTGCGCTGATCGCAGCTCTGATACCGCACCATGTCTTCTGGCCGGTCATCGGTGCTCTACTGCTGGCGCTGCTCCCAGCGACGCAAGGTGCAGTCGACCTGGTCAATAGCATCGTCTCTGCCCTTCTCCATGCCGAAGCGCTGCCAAAGCTCGACTATTCCAAGGCGATCCCGAACGAGGCTGCAACCCTTGTCGTTGTGCCGACGCTGCTACTAAGTGAGAAGCAGGTGCGCGAGCTCTTCGAAGAGCTTGAGGCGCGCTATCTCTCGAACCAGGATCCAAATCTCCACTTCGGCCTCCTTACCGATATGCCGGACAGCGTGGCTAAGCCAGCCGCTGAAGACAAACATCCCCTCGTCCTGCTCGCCGTCCAGTACATCAACGACCTGAACGCAAAGTACGGCCAGCAGCGTGGCGGAGCCTTCCTCCTCCTGCACCGCTACCGGATCTTCAACGCCCGACAGGGCGTTTGGATGGGCTGGGAGCGCAAGCGTGGAAAGCTGCTCGACCTGAACAAATTAGTTTTGCGCGAGTTCGACAACTTCCCGATCAAAGCCGGCCCGGTTGAAGTGCTCGATCGTATTCGCTATGTCATTACGCTCGACTCGGATACCCAGCTTCCGCGCAGCACCGCCTCGCGCATGATTGGTACGCTGGCCCATCCGCTTAATCAGGGCATCATCGATCCTGAGCTGCGCATCGTGACACACGGCTACGGAATACTGCAGCCTCGCGTTGGCGTCAGCGTCGACTCGGCCTCGCGCTCGCGGCTGGCGGCAATCTACTCCGGCGAGACCGGCTTCGACATCTACACGCGCGCGGTTTCGGACGTCTATCAGGACCTGTTTGGCGAAGGCATCTTTACCGGCAAAGGCATCTACGAGGTCGGCATCCTCCACCAGGTTCTCGATCGCCGCTTCCCGCGAAACGCCCTCCTCTCACACGACCTGATCGAGGGAGCATACGTCCGGGCAGGCCTGGTTACCGACGTAGAGGTAATCGACGACTATCCATCACGTTACGCCGCTCACGCCCGTCGCAAACATCGCTGGGTACGCGGCGACTGGCAGATCTCGCAGTGGATTACGAGCCGTGTGCCGGATGAGTCTGGCCGGTTGGTCTCGAACCCCATCAGCACCATCTCGCGCTGGAAGATCTTCGACAACCTGCGCCGTTCGCTGGTGGAGCCAGTCACCTTCCTCCTGCTCGTCTGCGGCTGGTTCTTCCTTCCGGGCAGCGCGCGCTATTGGACGATCGCGGTCCTGCTCCTTCTTCTGCTTCCGACTCTCGTGCAGTTTGCCTTCAACATGGGCCGCGCCCTCTTGAAGCTGAGCGTTGGGACCGCACAGGATGGCATCTCGACTCTCTGGGCCTCGCTCGGCTTTGCGCTGATCAACCTCGCCTTCCTCCCGCACCAGATGCTGCTCTCGATCGATGCAATCGTCCGCTCGATGGCGCGCCTCCTGCTCTCCGGAAAATATCTGCTCGAGTGGGAGACGGCGGCCCAGGCGGAGTCGGGCAAATCCCGATCATCGCTTGACCTCTACCTGCAGCTGTCACCGCTCGTCTCGCTACTGATCGCAGCCGGACTCTTCGTTGTTCATCGCCACAACCTGCTGCACACGCTCGTTCCGGCGGTTCCGGTGCTGATCATCTGGGCGATCGCGCCGCTGCTGGCTTTCTGGCTGGACTCCTCGCCGCGCAAGGCCGAGGGTCCACTCTCCTCGTCGGACTCGCTCTTCCTGCGGCAGCAGGCACTTCTGATCTGGCGCTACTTCCTCGACTTCGGCGATGCAAGAAATCACTGGCTCATCCCGGATAACGTCGAAGAGAAAGACACGCTGCAGGTGCGGAAGCTCTCGCCGACCAACCTCGGCATGCTCTTCAACGCGCGGCAGGCGGCCTACGAGTTCGGATTCCTTACACTGCCGGAGTTCGCCGAAGCATCGCTGGGAACGCTCCACACCTACGAGAAGCTCGAGAAGGTGCGCGGTCATATCTATAACTGGTACGACATCGAGACGCTCAAGGCTGTTCCACCGTACACCGTCTCGGCCGTCGACAGCGGAAACCTCGCGGCATCGCTCTACACGCTGCACACCGGCGCGCTGGATCTGCTGAAGCGGCCGCTCCTGTCGCCGGACTCCTTCGCCGGGCTGGATCAAATGCTCTCGAGCACCGGATCACACGATGGACGGAGCACGACCGACGTCGCCTCCCGCGTCAGGCAACTCTTCGAAGAGCCGGCCCCAACCGGGTCGGACTGGGTGACCCTTGAAGCAGCGCGGCGCAAAGCTGCACTCGAGCGCTTTATTGAGCTCTACACGCCGTGGTTCCTGCCCGAGTTCAACCCGCTCTTTGAGCTCCCGAAGCTAATCGTCCGCAACTCGAACGACGCCGAGGTGCCATCGCTGATCGACGCGGCCAGCTATGCGGCCTCGATCAGCGAGCGGCTACGCGAGGCTGACAGCTCACTCCCCGCCGACTCCCCGCTCCATCCCCTGCTGGCGAAGTTGCGGAATCTTTTAGCTGAGGCCCGCGTCAACCTCGCACGCCTCCGCGAAGAGCTGGAAACCGTTGCAGCCATGGCCTACCACTTCGCCGACATCATGGAATATGGCTTCCTCTTCGTGGAGTCGCGCCAGTTGCTGTCGATTGGATACGACGGACCGACGGGCGAGGTGCACTCCGCGTGCTACGACTTGCTCTCATCCGAGGCTCGAATCGCCAGTTTCCTCGCGGTCGCGAAGGGAGATATCCCGCAGCGCTCATGGTTCAGGCTGGATCGTTCCCACGTGCTCGTAAACGGCCGTGCGGCCCTGCTGTCGTGGACGGGCACGATGTTCGAGTACATGATGCCGTCGCTCTGGATGCAGACCTTCCCCAACACCCTGATCTCGCGCTCGCTGGAGTCGGCGGTCAGAATTCAACGGGACCACGTGAAGTCGCTCAAGCGCGGCAATATTCCGTGGGGCATCTCTGAATCCGGCTATGCGAAGACCGACACGCTGGGCCGCTACGGCTACCAGGCCTGGGGAATCCCGGCGCTCGCCCTGAAGTACGGAGCCGAAGACGGTCCCGTGATCGCACCCTACGCAACCTTCCTGGCGCTCCCCCTGCTTCGAAAGGATGCGCTTGCGAATCTGCGCAAGATGGCCGCGCTCGATTGGGTCGGTGACTATGGGTTCTACGAGGCGGCTGACTACATCAACGGTCGCGATCCGCAGCTGGTTCGATCATGGATGGCGCACCATCAGGGGATGAGCCTGCTCGCGCTGCTCAACCTGCTTCGGGATAACATCGTCCAGCACTGGTTTCACGCCAATCCACGGGTGCGTGCTGCCGAGCTCCTGCTGCATGAAAAGCCGGTGAGCAAGGACACCATGAAGGCCCTCGCGAAGCAGCCGCCTCAGAACGCCCCGCACGAGGAGCCGGGGGTCACCGAAGCGGCGTAGCTTCAGACACGAAGCGGCATGCTGATAATCAAAGCGGTCGCTGATTGCTCTGTCGAGCAGCGGAAGTTTCGGGTCGTATTCGCATCCAGGTACGCCACATCGCCCTCATCAAGGGTGTCGCGGCGGTTACCAAACTCGACGTCAATCGAACCGGAGATCACGTACACCATCTCGTGCCCCTGGTAGAGCTGAGGGCGGAACGGGGTGACGTCCTTGTTCGGGAAGAACTCCGCGATGCAGGGACCAATATTGCGATCCGGGACGAGGATGCCAAAGCTCTCCGCGATGTGCGAAGGATTGGTCGCGCGCGGCTGAGGAATGCGGACGCGGTCCTTCTTTCGCTGCACTCGAAAAAAGCTATGCTGGTCGGGCTGGAAAAAGTACGAGAGGTCCTTGTTGAAGACGAGGCTCAGGCGCGCAAGATTGCGCAGAGTCGGGACGACCCGGCCAGTCTCCAGTTGCGACAGAAAGCTCGCGGATAAACCTGTCTTGCTGCCAAGCTCGACCAGCCCCATCGACCGTTTCAGACGGAGTTGCTTGATGCGTGCCCCAACTGAGTTGGCCTCGATCATTGCTTCTACCGAGCCGGGATCCACCTCGTTGATGTGTGAGAGTGGATCAACGACCGTCTGCGGTTCAAGTTCTTCAGCCATAACGTACCCCTTCGATGCCTGCCTTAAGGGTACAGCGCATGCGCCCGCCGCTCTGTACGCGAACCACACCTCGCAAACAGAAACCGGGGTAAAGCTTGAGCAAGTTGAAATTGCTTCAATACAGGCCGTTTACAGGCGCTCGATTACTGCCTTGATCCGCTCCGACGCCCAGAGAATGTCTTCCTTCGTGATGATCAGCGGCGGCGCAAGGCGGATCACCGTCTCGTGCGTCTCCTTGCAGAGAATCCCCTCGTCCTTGAGGGCCTCACAGAATCGACGCGCCGGCACGGTCAGCTCAATGGCGATCCAGAGGCCGCGACCGCGAATGCTGCTGATGTTCGGGCTTTGGATCTGATGCAGCTGTTCAAGGAAGAACGGCCCAAGCTCGGCGGAGTTTTCGACCAGCTTTTCGTCGGTCAGAACGCAGAGAGCGGCCCGTGCAATGGCGCAGGCCAGCGGGTTTCCGCCGAAGGTGCTGCCATGGTCTCCCGGTTGGAAGACCCCAAGGATCTCCTTCGAGGAGAGCACGGCGGAGACCGGGTAATACCCGCCTGAGAGCGCCTTCCCGAGGATCAAAACATCCGGGACGATCCCGTCATACATGTAAGCGAAGAGCTTGCCGGTCCGACCAAGACCAGACTGAATCTCGTCGGCCATCAGCAGAACACGATTCTCGCGGCAGATAGCTGAAGCCTCAGCAAGGTAGCCGTCGGGCGGCACGATGATGCCGGCTTCACCCTGGATCGGCTCCACCAGGAAGGCGCAGGTATTCGGGGTGATCGCGTCGCGGAGCGCCTGAGCGTCGCCAAATGGAACAGTCTTGAAGCCGGCCGGAAACGGTCCGAAGCCGCTCCGGTACTGCGCATCCGTTGAGAAGCTGACGATCGAGATCGTCCGGCCATGAAAGTTGTTGGAGCAGACGATAATCTCTGCGTGATCCTGCGGAATGCCCTTGACCTGATAGCCCCACTTGCGTGCGGTCTTCAGCGCAGTCTCGACCGCCTCCGCGCCGGAGTTCATCGGGAGCGCCATCTCAAAGCCGGTTAGACGATGAAGCTGCTCATAGAAGAGCGGCAGCTGGTCGTTGCGGAAGGCTCGCGAGGTCAGCGTGACCTTATGCGCCTGGTCCAGCATGGCTTCGAGGATCTTCGGATGGCAGTGCCCTTGGTTTACGGCAGAATAGGCGGCGAGGCAATCGAGGTAGCGCTTCCCGTCCGTGTCGTAGACCCAGCAGCCACTTGCCCGCTCAATCACCACATCGAGCGGATGGTAGTTGTTAGCGCCGTACTGCTCTTCGAGTTCAATGTAGTTCGCGGTACGCACACGGTCTCCAGATGCCTTGCGGGAGAATCAACCAGCCACAAAGTTTTGACAGCGAAAAGGCAGGGCGTAGCTTCACCCTGCCGTCAGGATACCAAAGTCGCCTGTCTGTACAGCTTAGGCGCGCTCGGGGAGACGCGCCTTGCTGCGGTCGAAGAACAGTTCGATCTCCTCAAGCGTCCGGCCTTTTGTCTCCGGAAGCAGGAAGGTTGCGACGAGGAAGTAGGCGACGGTGCAGATCGCCCAGAAGCTGAACATCGCATAGTAGCCATAGCGTCCGACGACCGGAAGGAAGACTGCCGCGATCAGCGTCGACACGCCCTGGTTCAGCAGGAGCGCAATGCCCATGCCCATTGAGCGGATGCGGGTCGGCATCAGCTCCGAGAGCATCAGCCAGACCACGACGCCCGGTCCGAAGGCATACGAGGCAATAAACAGTCCGAGACACGTGGTGATCAGCCAGCCGGTCTGCTCGGTCGGAACCGGCCCATAGGTAGCCTGCTTGATCTGAAGGGGAGATGTTGCCGTCCCGGCGATCTTCACAACCGGGTCGGGGTCATCGTTGCGGGCGGTAGCGACCATGTCGCCTGAGCCAGCGTTATAGACGACGGTGAGGGCCATGGGCCGCCCGCCGACAGTCGGTCCAAGATCGGCCGGATCCACGCGCAGCGAGAGAGCGTTGTCATGCATCGCAGCCTGAACGCGCGAGGCTACATCCGTCCTGTTGGACTCGAACTGGTAAAAGAGGAATGCTCCCGTGACCAGCGCGATGACGATGCCGGCCGTGCCGATCCGCAGCAGAAAGCGGCGGCCCTTGCGATCGACAAATCCGACCGCGACGAGGGTCATGACGCAGTTCAGCAGCTTCACAGCAACGTCGCCCTGGGTGGCATGCTGCACGGTCATTCCGGCTTGCTTAAGAATGACGACCAGGAAGCCCAGTACCGAGTTGATCCCGGTGGTCTGATTGCACGAAAGAATGAAGCAGGCCAGCAGGAACGGGAAGACGTATTTGCGCTGCAGTAGCGAGCCGCTCTCGCCGGAGGTGCTCTGCTGACGAGTCTCAGCCGCCAGGGCGGTCATCTCGCTCATCTGAAGCTGGGCTTGATCCTCCGGGGTAGAGCGCCGAAGGGCGGCGAGTGCAGCCGTGGTCTTGCCCTTCCGGAAGAGCCACCGTGGGGTTTCGCTGAGAAAGAAGCTGCCTACGAAGAAGAGCATGCCCGGATAGATGACCGAGAGGAACATCGACCGCCATGCATGATCCTGCGCTGCGCGGATCAGGACGGGATTCCCTGCCGCTGCGAGGATGGATGCCTCGGCCTGCCGTGTGAAGTAGAAGCCGGTCACAGCGGCGATGACGATGCCGAAGGTCAGCGCAAACTGGAAGATCGCAGTCCCGCGGCCTCGGACATCCGCCCCCAGGCACTCTGCAAGATACAGCGGGACGACGACGGCGATGAATCCGCCGCTGATGCCCTGCAGCAGGCGGCCGAGGAAGAGCGGAATAAAGCCGTGCGAGACGACAATGAAGGCGACGCTCAGAACGAAGAGCAGTCCGCTCAGGATCATCATCTTTTTGCGCCCGATCAGATCTGCGAGCGCACCGGCAACGAGCGAGGAGAACATGCCTCCGCCAAGAACCGCCGCCACGACAATGGACGTCTGCTCGACGGACAGATTAATGGTCTTGCCAAGGTAGAGCAACGCCGCCGCGATGATGCCAACATCGATGCCGTAAAGCAGGCCTCCAAGGCCGGAGATAAAGAGCAGGTATCTGCCATAACGGACGGTGTTGAACGTGCTTGCACTCATAGAATCTCGCTCACAGACTTTCTTGCGCCTGCGGTCCCCCGGGTTATAGGAGCGAACGCAGGCAGGATAATGGGCTGACCTGATCTTCTTTATATAAGACGGTATCATTCGCTGGCCGCTCCGCCCAAGCCGCCCATTCCCGGCAGATCCATCACCAAAGAGGCCCTGCAGGAGCACGAATAGGCCCATCCTAGTGGTTTCCCTAGTTATTGATGGCCCGGAACTTGGATAACGTCGTAGTCCAGCCACACCACCACTGTCGATGGCCTCTTCAAACGCTGAAGCTGCGGTCCTTATCGTCGCGAACTGTCCACCAATTTATATGAGAATGGATGGGTCTTATGATCTCCGCATCGTCAAATCTCTTCCTTGGTCAGTTATCACAGGCAGCCCGCTCAGTCCTTCAACCTCTTCTGGAACCAGTCATGCTGCCAGTCGGCACGGTTCTTTACCATGAGCAGGAAAAGCCGCACTTCGCATACTTTCTGTCATCCGGGGTTGCGACTATTTTTACCAGCATGTCAAACGGAAGCATCGCCGAGGTAGGCTTCGTCGGAAGAGAGGGCTTTGCCCATGCGCTGCATCTTCTCGGACCGTCGATGACCCAGTCCCGCTGCGTGATGCAGATTGCAGGGGTGGGACTGCGCGCGCGTTTCCGATCCATGGAAGAGCAGTTCCAGGTGAACGCGGAGTTCCATCGCCTGACTCTCCGCTTCGTCCAGTGCCAGGGCCTTGTGTTAAGCCAGGTGGCTGCCTGCAATCGGCTTCATCTGATTGAACAGCGACTGGCGC
>CAZZZQ010000056.1:0-11505 GCA_964658405.1 uncultured Sphingomonas sp. | reverse complement strand
CTGGCCATACTGGCAAAGGCTGAAGACGATAGGGCGACCGGTCGCCTGGAGTGCCGCGCCCATCTTCTGGTAGATCCCGCGGTGGTTGGCTTCGCTGGAGGGATAAATTTCGCCGGCGCTGCAAAGGTCATATTTCAAATAGTCGATGCCCCATCCGGCGTAGGTCTTCGCGTCCTGCTCCTCGTGGCCATAGCTGCCCTCGTAACCACCGCAGGTCTTCGGTCCGGGGGAGGAGTAGATGCCGATCTTGAGCCCCTTGGAGTGGACGTAGTCGGCGAGCGCCTTCATGTTCGGAAACTTGTCATTCGTCGTGATGTTTCCGGAGGAGTCGCGGCCACGCTCCCAGGTGTCGTCGATATTGATATAGACGTAGCCCAGCTTATTCATCCCGGTCGCAACCATGGCGTCTGCCATGGACCGGATGTCGGCGTCGGTGATGCGGCCTGCAAACTTGTTCCAGCTGTTCCATCCCATGGGCGGCGTCCGTACGAGGCCGTTATCCGGCAGGTCGTGGAGCGCGGGGAGGGGCAGGGCCGGTGCTGCCGGAGCGGCTTCCACGCGGGGAGCGGTCATGAACGCTGCGGCAAGCAGAAGAAGAGAACACTTCCAGGGGAAAGAGAAGCTCCGTGTCATAGACAGATACCTTTCGAGCAGTTTCCGTCGCTGCACGAGAACCTGCAGGGACGCCGCCTCTGCACTCTAACGGATGCTTAAGGCAGGTGCCAAGTAGGGGGGCGGGTCCCCGCTCGGTGGAGACGAGAGCGGAGCGGGTTATTGGGTGGCGGGCGCCCCGCCAGAGCTTACCTCGGCTCCGCTCTTCACCAGGGCGAACTTTTCTTTGAAGCGCAGAATCCGCTTTTCAAAGAGTTCGAAGGAGATGGTTGCAAGCACGATCGTGATTGCAAAGCTCATGAGGTCGATCCGAAGAATCGCGGCCGCGTTGACATTCGCGGGAAGGCCCCAGCGTCCGGGATGATAGGCCCAGGCAAGTACGAAGCTGTGAAAGACATAGAGTCCGAAGGAGATCCTGCCCAGATAGATCAGGAAGCGAGGCAGCTTTACCTCTACGCCTAGAACCGAAAGAAAGATGCCAATGCAGGACGCAAGCATCACCACATAGGCCAGGCAAAGAGGAGCCGCGGAGAGGATCGCCCCGCTGAAGACTCCGAACTGCCGCTCAGCGAGGAAGAGCCCAGCGAAGCCGCCAAAGAAGAAGAGAGCGCGGAGAGGCCAACTCGCTCGCCAGGTCCTCTTGTGGAGCGCGATCGCAAGCAGGGTGCCAGCCGCAAAGAACTGGAACTGCACTAGGTTTGTGATCCATACGCCGGGATTGCTGGTGGCGTGCTGATGAGCTTTGTCGATCAGGCTGAGGTATGCGATGCCGATCGTGATGCAGGACAGGAGCTTGAGCGCCCGCGCGCCACCGAGTTTAACGACGAGAGGAATAATGAGGTAGAACTGCTCCTCAACCGACAGGCTCCACAAGGGACTGATCACTCCGAGCTGCCAGCCAAAGTGAGCTACAAAGAAATTTCCGCCGAGTAAGAGCAGGAAGGGTAGCGCCGTCCACGGAATATGCCAGTCCGGAACGTACTGCCCCAGCAGAAACGCCAGTGTGATGGCAAGGAAGTAGAGCGGCCATATGCGGAGGATGCGCCGGATGAAGAAGGCCTTGATGTGGATCGTCCGGGTCCGCTCCATCTCACGCAGCATCAACTCCGTGATCAGGTAGGCGCTCAGCAGGAAGAAGATGCAGAGCCCGGCGCACATGCTGTAGTGAAAGACCTGCAGAACATGCTGCTTTGGCACTGGGGCGTGCACGATAAAGACCATCGTGAACGCAAGAAATCTAAGCGCATCAAGCTCCGGCCTGTAGAAAACCGGATGCTTCTTAGGTGCCGGCATGAATAGAGGCTTACCAAGCTGCCCGGATTGATGCAAGGTCCCGGCAGACATAGTCGGCATTTGCAGCGCAGAACGAGTCACCAGGACGCTCGTATCATAGCCTCGCATCATTCCAATGAAGTCCTCAGCTTTGGTTACTAAAGAACACAACCATACGCGGCTTGAATCCCAAAACCAAGAAAAACTTAGTGATTTTGAGTTTCCTCCAGCTTAAACTGCTTATTTTGATCAACTAAAGTAACTAGCCTCGCCGAAATCCGGCTAGCAGTCATGGAGATTGACCAAGCTCTTTTCAGGAAGTCTCATCGTGTGAATGAGTTACGAGGGAGGTATGTGCGGGATGTCAGTCGCACAGAGGTGCGGACGCCGTTCCAGACAAAATTCAGCAGAAGATGGTCGGGGCGAGAGGATTCGAACCTCCGACCCCCTGGTCCCGAACCAGGTGCGCTACCAGACTGCGCTACGCCCCGAATGTGATGCTGGATGGATGTCAGCGGAGGAGGCGATCCTTGAAGCTCAAGCACCCGGGAATCGGCTTGCTGGATCGCTGCGCTGACTTTCAAAGTTTAGCAGAGAATCGTGGACGGGGTCGTGGGAATCTATTTGAAAGCAGCAGTGGGTATACTTTAAGCGTGACGAACCTTCTCCATCTCGGTTGCTGTTGTCAGGCCACCTCCCGGCCGACGCATCTCTGTCGACGCTAACCGGCGTCCCTGTACTGCCTTCCTGAACATTCCCAGAACGTGCACTCCCATTAGCCTGATCGGCTGACGGGTGCTTTGGAGACCTATCCTGCCCATCATGACAGCAGCTTCCACTCCCGAAGATATTCTGACCGCGCAGGGCCCTGCCTCACCGGCCATGCTGAATCACCTGCAGGCCCTCGAAGCGGAGAGCATTGCCATCCTCCGCGAAGCGGTGGCAGAGTTTGCCCGCCCCGTGATGCTGTACTCGATCGGCAAGGACTCCTCCGTCATGCTCCGGCTGGCGCAGAAGGCCTTCTATCCCGGCAAGATCCCGTTCCCGCTGCTGCACGTCGATACCAGCTACAAGTTCCCGGAGATGATCCGCTTCCGCGACGAGTACACGAAGGAGATCGGCGCCGACCTGATCGTCCATCGCAACGAAGAGGCGATCGCGGCCGGGACGAACCCCTATACGCTGGGAACTCAGAATTGCTGCGGCCTGCTGAAGACGCGCAGCCTGCTCGACGCACTGGCTGAGGGCGGATTCGACGCGGCCTTCGGCGGTGCCCGCCGGGACGAGGAGAAGAGCCGCGCCAAGGAGCGCGTCTACAGCTTCCGTGACTCCGCCGGCCAGTGGGACCCGAAGAATCAACGACCTGAGCTGTGGAGCCTCTACAACTCCCGGCTGCGCAAGGGCGAGAGCATCCGCGTCTTCCCGCTGTCGAACTGGACGGAGCTCGATATCTGGCTTTATCTCTATGCCGAGAAGATCCCGATCGTGCCGCTGTACTTTGCGCAGGAGCGTGACCTGGTCATGCGCGGCGGAGCGATGACGCTGATCCATCCGGGTATGAAGCTGCTGCCGCATGAAGAGGTGCAGCGGGTGAAGGTGCGGATGCGTTCGCTCGGCTGCCTGCCCTGTACCGGAGCCATGCGGAGTGAGGCGGATACGCTGCCGAAGATCATCGAGGAGCTCATGACCTTCCGTCGCAGCGAGCGCGAGAATCGGGCGATCGACCACGACGAAGAAGGATCGATGGAAGTCAAGAAGCGGGAGGGCTACTTCTAGATGAGCACGCACCTGGTAACACCGGAGCCGAACGCAACGGCGGATTTTGACAGCTTTCTTGAAGGCCATCTCGAGCAGGAGATGCTGCGCTTTACCACTGCCGGCAGTGTCGACGATGGAAAGAGCACGCTGATCGGGCGGCTGCTGCACGATACGAAGAGCATCTATGAGGACCAGCTCGCCGCCGTCAAGCAGAGCCGGGTCAACCGCGCCTCGGGCGGCCGCGTGGACTTTTCACTGCTGACCGATGGCCTGAAGGCCGAGCGGGAGCAGGGCATCACCATCGACGTGGCCTACCGGTACTTTTCGACGGCGCGGCGAAAGTTCATCATCGCCGACACGCCGGGTCACGAGCAGTACACGCGCAACATGGCGACCGGTGCGTCTACTGCGGACGTCGCGATCGTTCTGATCGACGCGAAAGCATTCCTCCGCGAAGGGAAGCTGCTACCCCAGTCGCGCCGCCATACCTATATAGCGTCGCTGCTCGGGATCCCGCATGTGGTCGCCGCGGTCAACAAGATGGACATCGTCGGCTATGCGCAGGAGACCTTTGAGGCGATCCGCTCCGAGTTCTACGCACTGGCTACGCAGCTTGGCTTGAAGAGTATTGAGGCGATCCCGGTCAGTGCGCTTGAGGGCGATAACGTGGTCACCCCAAGCGTCGCAATGCCGTGGTACTCCGGCCCGACGCTGCTTGAGTACCTCGAGACTGTTCCGCTGCGCCTGACCGAGACCGCCGGGCCGATGCGCTTTCCGGTGCAGCTTGTAGTCCGGCCGGATGCCAGCTTCCGCGGCTTCGCAGGCCAGGTCGCTCGCGGTGTTTTGAGGGCCGGGGACCGCGTGATGGCGCTTCCGTCGCGTCGCGAGACGACCGTCAAGGGCATCGTCACCTACGACGGCCGGCTTGAGGCAGCCAGCTTCCCCCAGAGCGTTACGGTAGAACTTGAGGATGAGATCGACCTGAGCCGGGGCGAGATGCTGGTCGCCGCTGGTGGCTCGGATGCGCTGCTGCCGCAGATCAATACGAGCTTTCGCGCCATGGTCGTCTGGATGCACGAGGAGCCGCTCGTCGTCGGTCGAACCTACGTGGCGAAGCACACCACGCGGACGGTGCGGGCCACCGTGCAGGCGATCCGGTACAAGGTCGACGTCAGCTCGCTGGAGCAGCTTTCGGCGACGCGACTCGAGATGAACGAGATCGCCGAGGTTGAATTTTCGAGCAACCTGCCGCTGTTCTTCGATCCATACAGCCAGAACCGGATGATGGGTTCGATGATTCTCATCGACGCCGTGTCGAATGCGACCGTCGGCGCAGCGATGCTGATCGGTGTCGGCGAGCAGCTGGCGGGAGCCGGGAAGAAACGTCCTGCGCTTGTGCTGGTTCCGGGCCGGGCTGCTTTGGCGGAAAAAATTGTTCAGGAGTTGGGAGAGCACGCCGCCCTGATCGACGATGCGCTCATTCCCGATTCCGCAGTGGTTGCCGTGGTGCGGGCGCTGCAGCTTGCGGGCGTCATTGCGGTCTCCGCCCGAACACTGGATACGCCGTCGATCGAAGCCATTGAGGCATTTGCCCCGGGAACCGTCGTACAGGGCGAAGGGCAGGCGGACGATGTTGTACTCGCATCACTGGAGGTGCAGTCATGAATGCGATCGAAGCCTCAGTAAACTACGAAGCCCTTACGGCCGAGGCGCTGGTCGAGCAGGTTCTTCGCGAGGCAAACGGCGAGCCAGCCTGCCTGACCAGCAGCTTCCAGACCGAAGATATGGTCGTTCTGCACCTCCTGCGACGCCATCTCCCGGAGGTGCCGGTGATCTTCCTCGAGACCGGATACCACTTCAAGGAGTTGATCGAGTACCGCGATCGCATGACAACGGAGTGGGGGCTGAAGCTGATCAACGCCATGCCCCTGACCACGCTCCAGGAGCACGAGGGCCAGTTCGGCCTGTTGCACATCGTCCAGCCGACGGAGTGCTGCCGGATCCGGAAGGTTGAGCCGCTGATGCGGTCCATCGAGCCGTTCACCTGGTGGTTTACCGGGCTTCGCCGCGAGCAGTCGCCCACACGCGCCGGTCTGAAGAAGATCGAGGATCACCGCACACCGACCGGCAAGCAGATGAAGAAGGTCAGCATTCTCGCCGATTGGGACTGGGCGCAGGTGACGGCATACGCCGAGCTGCATCAAATCCCGAAGCTTGGTCTCTACGACAAGGGGTTCACCAGCATCGGCTGTGAGCCGTGCACGGCGATCCCGGAGGCCGGAGCCGACCCCCGCAGCGGTCGCTGGGGCGGCAAGAAGCTGGAGTGCGGGATCCACACATTTTCAGAAAAGGCCTAGACGGATGATGGAACGGCGGCAGATCACGAAGCTTTGGAGAAAAGGCACCGGCTCCGCACTCGTGACTCTGGTCCGGTTGGAAGGTTCGAGCTACCGCCAGCCAGGCGCACGGCTCCTGATTGGCTCCGCCGGGACGTACGCCGGAACGATCAGCGGCGGATGCCTTGAGACGGAGATCGTCCAGAAGGCCGGATGGATGACCCGCAAAGGCGCAACGGTCAAACAATATTCGACGATGTTCGACTATACAGCCGAGATCCCGTTTGGCCTTGGCTGCGGCGGGACGGTTGACCTTCTGGTCGAGCCGATCGACACGCCGGAGTGCCAGGCGCTGCTTACGGCCATCGAGCGATCGCTCCAGGGCAACGCCTCCCAGGTGGTGAGCTTCCTGCCCTCTGACGGTCGCAGGCTCAGGCGTGCTGTCTTCGGCTCGGACGGGGCAGTTCTGTTTGCCAGCCCGGAGTTGAGCGAGACCAAGCTGAACTGCGCGCGCGGTCTGCAGGCGGGCGGCGACTACGAGGGGCGCTTCGTGGAGGCTCTGCAGCCGCCGCAACGGCTGTTCGTGCTGGGCGCCGGCGACGACGCAAAGCCAATCGTCAGCATGGCAGCACTGCTTGGATGGACCGTCATCGTCGCAGATGGACGGGGCCAGCTTGCCAGGAAAGAGCGATTTCCCGAGGCGAAGCAGGCGTTCAAGCTGGAAGATTCGGACGAGCTTTCGATCGCTGCGGACGATGCAGTTGTCCTGATGACGCACAGCTATGAGCAGGATCGCCAACTCCTCGCGCACGTTCTTCCCCTCCGCCCGCGCTACCTGGGACTGCTCGGAGCGCGGCACCGGAGCAGCGTCCTGGTGAGCGAGGTGGCGGCGATCCTTGGCTTAACCGTGGAGGAGTGCTGCGGCGGGATCTACGCCCCGGTAGGCCTTGATCTGGGCGGCGACGGGCCTGAGGCGATTGCGCTGGCGGTGGTTGCCGAAGCGCAGGCCTGCTGCATGGGCAAGCTTGGGGCCTCGCGCCGTCTCAGCGCCGCGGAGGTCGCGGAGCAGATCGCCCGCGGCGGCGCGAGTCGCTATCTCCAGACCCAGTGCGCGCTGGATTCGGCATCGTGAGTGTTGCCGCCATCGTGCTCGCAGCAGGAGCATCCACGCGGCTCGGTTCGCCCAAGCAACTCGCAACCCTGAATGGCGAGACGCTCCTGGATCGGACGGTCAGGGTCGCTCGCGACGCGGGATGCTCGCCCATAGTGGTCGTTCTCGGTGCGTCCGCTGCAGAGATCAGGGCAGCGACCAGCCTGGGTGACGCGATCATCGTGGACAATGCGCAGTGGGCCGCGGGGATGGGTGGCTCGATTGCGCTCGGCGCGCGTGCTCTCATGGGTGCTGCGGCCTGCGTCGTGCTCACCTGCGACATGCCGGCCGTAACCTCCTCACACCTTATGCTGCTCATGGAGAACGAGATGCTCACGGCCTCGAGCTATGCCGGCCGCCGAGGCGTTCCTGCTTACTTTCCAGCGAAGACAACCGCAATGCTGGAGCAATTGCATGGGGATGCCGGTGCGAGGGAGCTATTGAAAGACGCTGCGACGGTGGAGTTGACCGGTGGCGAACTGGATGTCGATACGGTCGAACAGCTCGAACAGGCGCGCAGGGTCTTCGATTTGAAGCCGTAGAAGCTCAGACGCTGAGCGCGTTCAGAAACTCTTCCAGAAGATTGACCGCGATCGCACTCCGAAAGGCGCTGCTCGACCGGACGCCGCTGATTTTTCCGGTTTCGGCGAGGAGCGCAGTTCGGGCAAGAGCGATCGTCTCGGGCGAGAGACTCCGCCCGCGAAGTGCCTGCTCGGTCGCAACCAGGCGGACGGGTATGTCGCGCAGGCTTGCGGTGCCGAGCCGCATATCTTCGATCACACCTCGATTCATCAAGGCAAGCGCCGCGAACGAAAGCTGCGAGGTCGCCTGCGGTCCGCGTGCCCCGACCTTCCGGACATAGGGAATGTACCGGCTGAAGCGGCGCTTCAGGGTGATGCTCTGGAGAAGCTCATCAGGTTGCAGAATGGTCAGGTTCGAACCGGCATAGAAGTTGCCGAACGGGATAAGCCGGCGGCCACGGGAGGAGATCAGGGTCAGCTCGGCATCGTAGACGAGGAGTGCCGACGGTGAATCGGCGACCGGACTGGCGCTGACGATACTCCCGCCCAGCGTTCCTCGATCCTGCTGCGTAATGCCTTGATCAGCCGTATGGGCGAGCAAGGCAAACTCGCGGGTGATGATGGGGTGCGCGCGAAGGTCGCTGAAGGTCGTTCCCGCGCCGATCGTGATCGCTTCATTTGAAATTGCGATGAAGCGCAGCTCTGTAAGGTGCTGGAGCGAGAGCAGTGGCCGGTCTGGAAGACGTCCGGCCGACAGCGCCACCATCAGGTCGTTCCCGCCGGCGGTCGTGAGATGGTGGCCAGGCTCGATTGCAAGAAGCTCAAGGATCGCAGACAGCGAGGGAAGAGCTGTGAGCTCGGAATCGGCCGTTTTCTCAGGCAAGAAGACCTCTGACTAGTGTGGAGTGTAGTTGCCGAGTACGCCGAAGCCGATCAGGACGAAGCCGACGAAGTAGAAGACGGCCCGACAGATCCATTGTGGATCGGCCTCCTCTGAGTTTACGCGGGTTGTAGAAGGCTCTGGCGTGGGACGAACGATCGCGACCAGCATGGCGATCGCGCCAAGTAAAAGTGGAATGTCTCTGAGGTAGTGAATCTGCATAGCTCGTCTCCTTGCGGTGAAGACTGCGTGCGCAGAATTGTACAACCGCGACGATGCCACTGTACGCTCAAGATTCAAGGGATTCGTACGCATGAATCAGGTGTTGATCACGCACCGAAATCGGAGTCAGGGCCGCATGGCCGATTGTGATCCGAAGTAGTATCCCGTCGCCGCACCGACCAGCGCCACCACCGGGCCGAAGATCAGACTAAAGAACTGCTGGACGTCTTTACTGCGATCAGGATGGAGCCAGAAAAGCGCGAAGGTCGCCGTGATGAGCGCCGCCATTAAACCGATCAGGATCAGTGCGATAACGCCGCGGTAGTTCTCGCGGGCCCGCTCAGGATCGTAGGGGACGGTCGCGACCAGCGCGTGAGAGGTCGCAGCAGAGCCGAAGTCCTCGACACTGGCCGTCGCGGGCGTAAACGTCGTTGATACCTCGAACGGGTCGTTTGTTGTCATGGGATCAGGATCTGACGCAGGTTGTTGTCCTTGTCCTTGATCAGGATGATTGAACCCTGATCGACGGCCTCATGGAGGAGATTATCCATCGACACGGCCCGTCTTACAATCTCGGCCATGGAGGTATTGGCGCGCTGGGCAAGCCTCCGGACGATCTCGACGGTATCTTCCGGCAGTCCCATGGATGCGCTGATGATCTTCTGTGGATCCGCCATCTGGTCTCCTTGGCAACGATTGTCTCAGGAATCCAGGAGCAGCCCGGGTATTCCGAGGCTGCTCCTGTCGTTCGCTACTTCTTTGCTGCAAGTTTCGTTGCGGCTGCTTTCTTGGTGGCCTTCTTCGCGGTGGCTGCAGCGCCCCCGAGCAGGCTGATCAGCTTCGTACCGATGGGCGACCCGAGACCGGTGCAGGCGTCCCAGCCCGGACCGGCGCTGAAGCTCCCATTATTGCCCGAGGTAATGTCGCGGAAGGCTGACTTGCCCTTTGCGGCGTAGATCGTCGGCTGGATGAAGCCTGCGGAGCGTTTGTTCTGCGCGTTGCTGAGCGCGATCAGGCCGGCCCAGAGGGGAGCGACGGCGCTGGTCCCGCCGATGACCATCGTCTGACCGTCGACACGAATGACGTAGCCGGTCGCGGGGTCCGCATCGCCGGCCACATCGGGTACACCGCGCCCCCCGTTGCTGGTGGATGACGCCGGGACACCGGCGTTTGCCTGCCACGAGGGAAGGGCGAAGACCGTGCTGACGCCCCCGCCCGTCGCGCCTTCGTTCGTTGCTGTTTCGTTCCAGACGACCTCGGAGGAGATGGTCGATCCCGAGCCAACCAGCTTGGTTCCACCGCACGCAAGGACGTGCGGGCTGGAGGCAGGGAAGTCGACGTTGTTGCCGCTCCCGCCGTCGCTCGAGCCGTTATCCCCGGCGGCGACGGTGATGGTGATCCCGAGCGCCGCGGCGGCCTGGCAGGCCTGGTCGAGAGCAGTGAGCGACTGCTGGGTCCAGCTGGACTCCGGCCCGCCCCAGCTGATCGAGATGACGCTCGGCTTGTTGGTCGTATCGTGCACCGCGGTCGAGATGGCGTCGATGAAGCCCTGGTCGGTGTTCGGAGCGAAGTAGACGACGATCTTCGCACCGACCGCGATCGCCGCGGCGACCTCGATATCGAGCATCACCTCGCCGTCCGCGCTGTTGGCGTTCGAGGGAGCGTTCTTGCCCTTGTCGACCGAGACCGTCGTCACCGACGGGGCCTTCTGTCCGAGGGTCTTGAAGTAGGCGGTCAGATCAGCGGTCTTGAAGCCTCCACCAAGCTCGATAATGCCGATCGTCTGCCCTGCGGCGGATGCAGTCGGGAACTGGTAGAGCTGACCGATCTGGACAGGAGTGAAGGAGGTATTAGCTGCGGACGCATTTGGCCGAATCGTTGTGTCTGATCCTTTGAGCACGCGGAAGTGGGGCGTAGCCTGGGGCCGGTTGTCGAGGCCGAGGACGGCGGTGACGCAGTCAGCCATCTCCGCCGGAAGAAAGATGCCGCCTTCGCGGACCCGATAGGTTGTGCCATCAGTGGTGACATGATGCAGCGTGACGCCGAAGGCCTTCTGCATCGCGGCGGCGGTTCCGCTGAGCATGATCGTCCGGCGGTCCGGCTTCGGAGTATCCTTCTCGACCGTGAGGCCGTATTCAGCGGCAAAGGCCTTCACGAGCTTGAGGTCAGCGCTCTCGGCAGCATGTTGCTTCGTGTACTCGGCGCGCGTCAGGCGTGTCTTGCCGAGGGTCTTTGGATTGATGGGAGTCTTGTGCTTGACGATGACCGAGACGGTGATCTTTCCAGTTGCCGGCGCAGTTTTAGCGGCGGCCTCGCGGCCGTAGGGAGTCTTTTCGCTCCCGGGAAGTACCTGGCGTTCCTGGGCGGAGAAGCGGGGTGCTGTTTTCTTGGGAGGCATGTGGTTCCTCGTGGGTTGGTTGAGCCTGCTGGCTTGTTCGTTGGGTCTGATAGTAGCCCTGTTGGAAGCGAAATAAAAGCGAATATTTAGCGACGGCCCGAAACACCCGCATGGCAGGCTACAGGTTGTGGCTGCGATAGACTGACACCACTTCAGAACATAGTTTTTCGAAAGAAGGATGGGACGTATGGCAGGTATTAAGACGGAGACAATTGACGCGCATCATCACCTCTGGCGCTACACGGCGCAGGAGTTCGACTGGATCGATGACTCGATGAAAGCGCTCCGGAAGAACTTTCTTCCAGCGGACCTGATTCGAGAGATGTCTGCCGCGGACGTCGACGGCACGATCGTCG
>CAZZZQ010000055.1:0-11523 GCA_964658405.1 uncultured Sphingomonas sp. | reverse complement strand
CGCACTCGCACCTCAAACCACTCCATTTCAGTACGTCTAGTGTAACCGCTCGCGCTTATTTTCAGCCGACGGACTAGGGAGGAACCAGCGCGTGCATGGAGGAGCGTAGCTAGAGTTCGGCGAGACGATTCTCAAAGCCTGAAGTGACGTCATCCAACCAATCCTGTCCGCAGATTCGCTTCCGAAGCAGGGTTTCGGCCATCATCACGGCCGGATCTGCATGGTCGGGCTTCTTTTGGTCTTCCGTCAGGAAGTGCGTGCACTCCATCAGGGCCGGACCACCCCCGACGCGCGCTCGACCGATCGACTCCTGCGCGACCCGGTAGAGAGCGACCGCATCACTCGCATCGACGGGGATACACGGAACACCGGCGGATCCTTTGCGGCCGCTGTGCTCAAGGTCGCTGATCATCTTGGCCGTCTTCTTACCAGATTTGGCGGAAGGGTCCGGCAGAACGACGAAGAAGACCGGGAGTTCTTCCAGCGCTGCGATTCGCAGGGTCTTCTTCCACGTGGATGCCTTTGCCTCACCAAGAACGCTGAACACTACGACCACGTGCGGCAGTTTGAGCCGCTTGATAGCCAGGGCGGCGCCGAGGGCGAGGGCAAACCGCTCGGCCACGTCGTCATTTTGGGGAAGAATGCCGGGGAGCGCTGCTTGCGAGTGCTTCTTTGAAAGACCGCTATCTATATAGAGCAGTAGTTCCGGCAGGTCGCCCCCTCGAAGGAATGCGGCGGTGTAGACATCCGCAAGGTCGCTGCTGAGGTCATCAGGAGTCAGGTCGATCAGGGCACTGACCCGGCAGGCCTCGTCTCCGGGCGACGCCGTCCCCTTCAGCTTTCCCGAACGTGACTGCAGAAAGCCTTCGAGCATTCGCGACTCGACAATACCCTCGTACATACTCTGGAGGACCTTGTTCGGGACGAGCGGGCTCTCGTGGGAGGAGCCGGTGTCTACTGCGTGGTTGCTGCCGACCATCTCAGCCATGATTGCCTGTGCTCCCTGCTTGAATGAAAAAGAGGTCGCCCGGTTGGACGACCCCCTTGGTTGAAGACTGAATCAGGCGCGTGCCGGATCGATCGCTTCCGTGTCGAGGCCGAGGTCGACAAGCGCCTTCTGGGCGGCCTTCGGCTTGAACTTACCCTCACGCGCAAGCCGCGACAGCGTCGCTCCGACGATTGAGGCTGCATTGACCTCGAAGTGCCGGCGAAGGTGCTCTCGGTTATCGCTACGACCAAAGCCATCCGTTCCGAGCGTGACCAGCCGGCCGGGAAGCCAGGGCGAGAGCATGTCCGGGATTGACTTCATATAGTCGCTCGCCGCAATGATCGGACCGGTCGTTCCTGCAAGCACCGTCTGGAGGTAGCTCTGACGCTCCTTCTCGGCGGGGTGCAGGCGGTTCCAACGCTCCACGGCGAGTGCCTCGCGGCGAACCTCCGTGTAGCTCGGGACGCTCCACACATCGGTGTGGACGCCGTACTTCTCGGCCAGAATCTCCTGCGCCTGCAGGACCTCGTTGAGGATCGGACCGCTTCCGAAGAGCTGCGCCACGGCCGCACCGCCGCTTGCCGGGCGGAACTTGTAGAGCCCCTTCAGAATGCCCTCGGTGACACCCTCCGGCATGGCGGGCATCTGGTAGTCCTCGTTGTACATGGTGATGTAGTAGAAGACGTCTTCGCCCTTCTCGTACATCCGCTTGATGCCGTCCTGGACCACCACCGCAAGCTCATAGACAAATGCAGGATCGTAGCTGACGCAGGTCGGAACGGTGCTCGAGAGGACGTGGCTGTGACCATCCTGATGCTGCAGGCCTTCGCCGAGCATGGTCGTACGGCCCGCCGTTCCACCCATCAGGAAGCCCTTGCCGCGCGAGTCCGCGAACGCCCAGACCATGTCGCCGATGCGCTGGAAGCCGAACATCGAGTAATACATGTAGAAGGGAATCGTTGGAATGTTGTAGTTGCTGTACGCCGTCCCGGCGGCGGTGAAGCTGGCCATGGAGCCAGCCTCGGTGATGCCCTCCTCGAGGATCTGGCCGTCCTTCTTTTCGGAGTAGCGCAGCAACATGTCCGCATCGTGCGGGGTGTACTTCTGACCCTCGGGCGCGTAGATGCCGACCGCCTTCATGACCGACTCAAAGCCAAAGGTGCGGCCCTCGTCGGGAACGATGGGGACGATCAGCTTGCCGATCACGGGGTTCTTCAGCAGCGCGTTCAGCATGTTGACGAAGCCCATCGTCGTCGATACGGCGCGGCCCTTCGAGCCACCCAGCCAATCATTGAAGAAGTCGATCGCCGGCGCGGTGAAGTTTGACTTGGGAACGGTCCGGGTCGGCAGGTAGCCGCCGAGCTCCTTGCGTCGTTCCTGCATGTAGGCGATCTCGGGGGCGTCCTGCTCCGGACGGTAGAAGGCACCATCCTTCGCAGCCTGCTCGGGGATCGGAATGTCGAAGCGCTTCACGAACGCAGCCAGCCCATCGTCAGCAAGCTTCTTCTCAGAGTGGGTTGCGTTGCGGGCCTGTGCGGAGCCGAGGCCGTAGCCCTTGACCGTCTTTGCGAGGATGACGGTCGGTCCGCCCTTGTGCTCGAGTGCGCGCTTGTAAGCGTTATAGATCTTGGCTGGGTCGTGGCCGCCGCGATGCAGCACGATCAGCTGCTCGTCGGTATAGTCCTTGACCAGCTCGAGCAGTTCGGGGTATTTGCCGAAGAAGTGCTCGCGGAGGTAGGCGCCGTCCTTAGCCTTGAAGGTCTGGAAGTCGCCGTCGACGCACTCTTCCATCCGGCGAAGCAGCAGGCCGGTGTGGTCGCGCTCAAAGAGGGCATCCCAGTCAGAGCCCCAGATCACCTTGATGACATTCCAGCCGGCGCCGAGGAAAACACCTTCGAGCTCGTCGATAATGCGCTTATTGCCGCGGACCGGGCCGTCGAGCCGCTGCAGGTTGCAGTTGACGACGAAGATCAGGTTGTCGAGCTTCTCGCGGGCACCGAGTGAGATGGCGCCGAGCGTGTCGACCTCGTCCGTCTCGCCGTCGCCGACGAAGGCCCAGATCTTGCGATCGGTCTTCTCGATCAGGCTGCGATTCTCGAGGTAGCGCATGAAGCGCGCCTGGTAGATTGCGTTCAGCGGGCCGATTCCCATGGAGACGGTCGGGAAGTTCCAGAAGTCGGACATCAGCCACGGGTGCGGGTAGGAGCTGAGGCCAGGCTCACCGCGGAGCTCATGGCGGAAGTTCCCAAGACGTGAGGCGTCGAAGCGGCCTTCGAGGAAGGCGCGGGCGTAGACACCGGGCGAGGCGTGGCCCTGGAAGTAAATAAAGTCGCCGGGTTGCTCGCCGTACTTCGCGCGGAAGAAGTGGTTGAACCCGACCTCCAGCAGCGTTGCGAGCGAGGAATAGGTCGAAATATGGCCGCCGATGCCGGCGTCCTTCTTGTTCTGACCGTGGACCATAGCCATTGCATTCCAACGAATGAGGGCTTCCACCCGCCGTTCGAGGTTGCGATCGCCGGGGTATGGGACCTCGTCGTGCTTCGGAATGGTGTTGCGGTAGGGAGTCGTCAGCTCGCTCGGGGTCGGAACCCCGGCCTCACGGGCGCGCTGGCGGAGAGCGTTCAGCAGCTCCGTGCCATTCTCCCAGTCAGCTGCAACGACGTCGTCAAACGCCTCAATCCACTCGGACATCTCTTCTGAAAAATCGATTTTTCCGGAAACTTCCGTCTTGGTCGCCATACGCGTCTCTTACCCCTGAAACCTTCCCTCTAAAGATAACTGCCAGAGCCGGAAACGTCACGTCCGATGGGTCACGGTACTACGGCGGAAGGCCCTTGAGTGATAACGCAGGATAAAGATTCCTGCGCCAAGCACGGCGACAATGCTGACGATAATCAGTACCCGCCTCATCAGGCCCCCATCCCACCACGCAAAGAAGAGCCCGCCCACGCCATAGACCAGGCCGAGCGATGAGCAGACGAGAAGGGCAACGGCGATCAGGGCAATGATGGGTCGGTCTCCTTGTGGCGGATGCTTCGGGCTAGCTGGAGTAGTCGGCGTTGATCCGGACGTACTCTTCGGTGAAGTCACAGGTCAGGAAGATGGTCTCTTCTGTTCCGACGCCAAGGTCGATCGCGATGGTGTATTCGCGTTGGAGCATGATCTCGTGCGTCGCGGACTCGTCGAAGAGCGGCGACCGCATTCCTTCGCTGAAGACCGGCAGACCGCCGATCGTGACCGTCACCTGCGCAGGGTCGAACGCGACCCCGGAGTAGCCTGCCGCTGCCATCAGGCGACCCCAGTTCGGATCGGCACTCGACCAGGCCGTCTTGCAGAGCGGGGAATGTGCAATGGCCTTTGCAACGGTCTTCGCCTCTGCCGCCGTACGGGCGCCGGTGATGTGAAGCTTGACGACATGGGTCACGCCCTCGCCGTCGTCGACGATCTGGTGGGCGACCGAGCCGCAGACCAGCTTCAGCGCGTTATTGAAGGCCTCGCCGATGGGCTCATCGAGCGTAATTCCGCTGGCTCCGCTGGCGAGGAGAAGAACAGTGTCGTTGGTCGAGGTATCCCCATCGATCGAGATGCTGTTGAAGCTGCCCTCGACGGCTGGCTGGAGCAGCGCGCGCAGCTGTTCTGGCTCGGCGACGACGTCAGTGAACAGATAGACCAGCATCGTGGCGTGTGGCGGACCGACCGGTGCACCGAGCTGCGGGTGGATCATTCCGGCACCCTTGGCCGCGCCGAAGATCCGGATTTCCTTACCTTCGACTTCGATGACGGCACGGGCGACCTTCATCTTTGTATCGGTCGTCATGATGGCGCGGGCGAAGAGCTCGGCGTGCTGCGAGGAGTCACCCAGCGCGGCCTGGACCGCGGGGAGTGCGGCGATGACCTTGTTAGCCGGGAAGGGAACGCCAATGATGCCGGTCGAGGATGGGAAGACCTCGTCAAAGAGGCAGCCGAACTGCTCCGCGGCGGCGATACAGGTCTGTGTGCAGACCTCGATGCCGGCCTGACCGGTCGCGCAGTTGGCGTTGCCGGCGTTCACGAGGACGGCGGAGACCCGGCCACCGGTGGCGAGCATGTGCTTCCTGCCGACGGTGACGGGTGCGGCGACCAGCTGATTCTTGGTAAACATGGCGGCCGCAGCCGCTCCCTTTGGCGCAAGTGCGACGGCTACATCGAGGTTCCCACTGGCCTTGATCCCAGCCTTGACGGCTCCCCACTGAAACCCGAGCGGCAACGCCTGGGCCGGTAACGTGTTCTGACTGTCCATAGGTCTAATTTACTCGGGATGTATTCTGCTTGCATGCTGCTTGAAGAACTCCGCACCTCCGTCCTCGAAGCGAACCTTGAACTGGTAAAGCGTGGCCTCGTCCTCTATACCTTTGGCAATGCATCCGGGGTGGATCGTGAGCAGGGCCTGGTCGTCATCAAGCCATCAGGGGTCGACTATGACGACCTGCGGCCGGAGCACATGGTCGTGACCGACCTTGACGGAAAGATCGTCGATGGGACGTTGAAGCCGTCTTCAGACCTCGACACGCACACGCTCCTCTATCGCGAGTTCCTAACCATTGGGGCAGTGGTCCACACGCATTCAGAGTTTGCGACCAGCTTTGCCCAGGCAGGCCTTGCGATCCCGCCGCTTGGCACGACCCACGCGGACTACTTCTACGGGCCGGTTCCGTGTACGCCGAATCTGACGGATGAGGCCATCGGTGGACGCTACGTTCATGAGACCGGGCAGGCGATTGTCGACCATTTCAAGAGGGAGGGGATCGATCCCTTGGCCGTCCCTGCGGTGCTTGTCTCCGGGCACGCGCCCTTCTGCTGGGGTAAGACGCCGGACGACGCCGCGCACAACGCGGTGGTGCTTGAAGCGGTCGCTCGAATGGCCTATAAGACCTTGACCCTGACGCCTGGAAACCCAGGGGTGTCCCAGGCGCTGCTCGACCGGCACTACTTCCGCAAGCATGGCGCGAACGCCACCTACGGGCAGGCCGATCCTAGCTAGACCGGATTTCGCGCTTCTAAAATACGACCGGCAGGGTCCGGCCCTCAGCAGAACTCTGCCGCGCCATCTCGAGCAGCTTCACGACTCGATACCCTTCTTCGCTCGGGACCATCAGCGGAGCGGTCCCGTTGATGGCATCCCGGACGTTGACGTAGTACTCGCGATAATCTCCACGTGCCGTCTCGATCACTATCTTTTCAAGTGTGGCAGGGTCCGCCGGGTTCGGGGCGATGGTCAACGTACCCCAGGCTTCCTTGATCTCCGGCAGCCAGTCGCCCGTCCCGAGCGGCGGGACCTTCGCTCCGCCGACCAGTGCAGGCTCTTGCGGGTCCAGGCCGAACTTCTTGAAGCTGCCGTGCGTCCCGTGCAGCAGAAATCGCGGCGAGGCATCGCAGGCCACCATGCTCGATCGGGCGTGGAAGAGCAGGCACGGGTAGTGGAGGGTAATGTCGAAGGCGTCCTCGATGCTGGTCGTGTCGCGATCCTTCCGGACGCTGGCCGTGATCGCCTCGGGCGGGCCGAAGAGGGCCAGCCCCTGGTCCACCAGGTGCGGGCCGAGATCCATAAGTAGGCCGTTCGCCGCGCTCTCGGACTCCTTCCACGTCCCCTCACGGGGCATCGGCCGGAAGCGGTCGAAGTGCGACTCGAAGGTGACGAGCCGACCCAGCACCCCTTCGTCCAGCAGCTTACGGACCGTCAGGAAGTCGCCATCCCACCGGCGATTGTGGAAGGGTGCCAGGATGACCCCCTGCTTCACGGCCAGGTCGACGAGCTCGCGCGCCTCGTCGCTGGTCGCGGCGAAGGGTTTGTCGATCACGACATGCTTGCCGGCCAGTAGTGCCTGCTTCGCGAGGGCAAAGTGCGTCTCGTTTGGAGTGGCGACTACGATGAGCTGGACCGCCGGGTCCTCAAGCGCCTCCTCAATCGACCGAAGGATGCGGGTCTCGGGGTAGGCCTGTGCGGCTTCGTCGCCTTTACGCTGGACGATCCCGTAGAGATGCAGCCCGGGGACTGCGCTGATAAACGGGGCATGGAAGACCCTGCCCGCCAAGCCAAAGCCTACGACGACGGTTTCGATAGCAGCACTCATCAGGCTCTCCCGATCTCCCGCAGTGCGGGATAGATCTTTCGATACTCCTTATAGGCCTCTTGCATGACGGCTGCACTGACCGGCTCAATGGTCTCGGCGACCCGGACCGTTGCGGCACAGGCTGCTTCAACGCTGGGCCACGCCCCGACGCCGGTTCCTGCAAGCAGGGCGGCTCCGAAGGCTCCGCCCTCCTCGGCTTCGAGCTTGCTGACGGGCTCCCCGTATACGTCAGCCTGGATCTGGCGCCAGAGCGGGCCACGCGCGCCGCCTCCGCCAAGCCGGATCTCGCCGACCGGGATCTCCAGCTCTGCGAAAAGCGTAAGCGTGTCGCGCAGGCTGAACGCCACGCCTTCAAGGATTGCCCGGACAAAGTGGCCGCGGGTGTGGGAGGCGGTAATTCCCACAAACGCCGCGCGAGCCTTTGCGTCGAGGTGCGGGGTGCGCTCGCCAAAGAGGTAAGGCGCCCAGAAGAGCCCGTCACTCCCGGCCGGTACATCGCCGGCGAGCACGGTCAGGTCGTCGTAGCTGTTGATCGGGGTAAAGGTATCGCGGAAGTAGCGGAGGCTGAGTCCCGCCCCGTTGGTCACTCCCATGACATGCCAAAGCCCAGGCGCTGCGTGGCAAAAGGTGTGCAGCCGGCCAAGGCGGTCCATTGTTGGCTTGTCGGTCGAGGCGAAGACGACGCCCGAGGTTCCGATGGTTGCGGAGACGGTTCCCGGCTTCAGAATTCCCATGCCGACCGCCCCTGCACCCTGGTCGCCGGAGCCGGCGGCCACGGGCGTATCAGCCATCAGGTCCGTCGCGGACGCACCCGCCTCGTTGATCTTGGCGCAGATCTCAGGACCTTCGAAGAGGCGCGGCAGCCAGGACATCGGAATTCCGGCGGCATCGGCGACCTCTTCCGACCAGCGCCGGTTGGCGACGTCGAGCAACAGGGTTCCGCTGGCCTCCTGCATGTCCATGGCGTACTCACCGGTCATGCGGAAGCGGACATAGTCCTTGGGGCAGAGGACGTGGCGGATCTTCGCGAAGGTCTCGGGTTCATGGTCCCGGACCCAGAGGAGCTTGGTCAGGGTGAAGTTCGGGAGGGCCGGGTTGGCGGTCAGCTCGATCAATCGTTCGAAGCCGATCTTCTGCGTCAGCCAGTCGCACTGCGGCTGAGTCCGCTGGTCACACCAGATCAGGGCTGGTCGAAGCACCTGACCGCTCTCGTCGAGCATGACGCAGCCATGCATCTGCCCGGTCAATCCGACGGCTTCGATTCTGGCAGGGGACTGAGAGCTGGCGAGTCCAAGCGCACCCTTAATCGCAAGCTGAGCGGCGCGCCACCAGTCTTCCGGGTCCTGCTCTGCCCAGCCGATCTGAGGGGAGCTGATCCCGACATGCTCCTCCGCGTGGGAGGCAATGACCGACCCCTCGCGATCAATCACGATCGCTCTTGTTCCGCCCGTTCCTACATCGATCCCAAGAAACATGCCACTTCCTCTCTTCACAAGCCTGCTGTGCAGTGTACCGATAATGAGCGATCAAGGGACACTACTGAAACGAATCAGTAAGGAGTTTCTGATTCTGATGCTTCCTTGAGAACTACTTGCGGTCGGGTGCGACGGCTGTATGCTGGAAACATCCCGCAACTTTTTTTGAAGAAACGTCGAACGAGCGTGCATCTTAGTAACTACCGGATGTTTGTTGAGTACAGGTTGGCGTGGGTGGTGCCAGGTCCGAGGCTCAACGGACGATTCGGACTCGAACTCGGGGTGCAGGTACCATTATCGTTATGACGCAAAGAAAAGAAGCGCGAAGTCTACAGGTGGCGTGTGCCATCGTAGGCATGCTCCTGTTGGCAGGTCGCTCGGCCAACGCGCAAACTGGCAGTTCCTCTTCGACCGCTCCGTCAACCGCATCCGGAACGACCTCTCCGATCCCGGCAGCCCAGGGACAGCTCTCAAATGCCTCGGGGCAGAACGGCTCCCAGGTAACCTCCCAGTCCTTTCAGGGAAGCCTGATCGAAGGGAAGGCGACGGACGGGGTCCTCGACCTGTCACTGGATGATGCGATTCAGCGCGGGCTCCGCACAAACCTTGGCCTCATCCTGCAGACGTCTGCCCAGAAGAATGCGAACGGTCAGAGGCTCGAGCAGCTCCAGGCCCTGCTTCCTACGGTCAATGCCGCTGCGAGCTACAGCGTGGAGCAGATCAACCTTGCGGCCGAGGGCATCAAGTTTCCCGGGCTGAATCCCATCATCGGACCCTTCCAGGTGATGGACTTCCGGGCGTACCTCACCCAGAACCTGGTCAACGTCCAGGCCCTTCAAAGCTATATCGCGGCGAAGCACAACTTTGAGGCCGCGAAGCTGACCGCTGCCGACGCAAAGGATATGGTCGTGCTGACGGTTGGCAACGCGTATCTGCTCTGCATTGCAGACCAGGCTCGCATCGAGGCTGTCAACGCCGAACTGGCTACCTCCAAGGTCTCGCTGGACCAGGCGACGGCCGCCCACGAGGCCGGAACCAGCCCGAAGCTCGACATGCTTCGCGCGCAGGTTGACTATCAGAATGAGCAGCAGACCCTGATCTCGACGACCAACGATCTAGCCAAGGCGAAGCTCGCATTGGCCCGGACCATCGGCCTGCCGCTTGACCAGAAGTACAAACTGACCGATTCCGAGCCGTATCAGTCCCTCGACACCATTGATCCCCAGGCTGCGTTCGACCAGGCACTCAAAGGTCGCAAGGATCTTGCTGCCGCCGCCGAACAGGTTCGAGCCGCCAGCGCGCAGAAGACCGCTGCCTGGACCCAGCAGCTTCCGACCGCAACCGCGAGCGGCGACTTTGGCGACCAGGGAACGACGATCGGCCACTCGCACAGCACCTACTCGGCGACCGGAACGGTCAGTGTGCCGATTCTGCAGATTGCGAAGACTCGCGGAGACGAGCAGGTCGCCGCTGCAACCTACGACAGTGCGCGGGCACGTTATTCGGACCAGATTCAGCAGGTGAATGCCGACATTCGGGACAGCATTCTGGACATCCGGTCAGCGGCCAAGCTGGTCGAAGTGACGCAGTCGAATGTCAGCCTTGCCAACGAGGCTCTCAGTGAGGCGCAGCAGCGCTTCCACTTTGGAGTCTCCGATAATCTTCCCGTTTCGCAGGCCCAATCGCAGACTGAACAGGCCAACGACCGATATATCAGCGCTCTCTACCAGCACAACGTGGCGAAGCTTTCACTCGCTCGTGCGCTCGGTATCGCGCAAACCAATTACAAAGACTATCTGGGAGGAAAGTAACTGTGGCAGATCAAGCGGAGCAGAATCAAGACGGGCAGCAGACAGCAGAGATCAGCGGAACCGTCCAGATCAAGCCGAATGGCGGTAATGGCGGCGGCGAAAAGAAGCCCGACGAAGGTAAGAAGCAGGACGATAAGCAGGATGGGCAGGACGATCACAGCAACGAGAACGAGCCGCCGCAGAAGAAGTCGCGCCGACGATTCATCATCATCGCGGTGGTCATCCTTGTCGCGTTGATCGCTGGCCTCTTTTACTGGCACTCTACCTTCTCTGAAGATACGGACGATGCCCAGGTTGATGGTGATCTCTACCAGATCAGCTCCCGCATCGCCGGGCAGGTCGTCAAGGTCTATGTTGAGGACAATCAAAAGGTTGAGGCTGGTGCCCCGATCGTCGACATCGATCCAAAGGACTACCAGGTGGCCCTGGAACAGGCGCAGGCTACCCTGGCCAGCTCGCAGGCAGCCTATATTCAGGCTGATGTTGCGGTTCCGATTACCAGTGTGAACACGCGCACAACGACCAGCACGACAAACAGTGATGTGTTGTCAGCGCAGGCGATGATCGCACAGGCGCAGAAGCAGGCGCAGGCCGCTGCGGCACGCGTCGATCAGGCCAAGGCGAATGCCATCAAGTCACGGCTTGATGTCGAGCGCTACACGCCGCTGGTTCAGAAGGACGTGATCTCGAAGCAGCAGTTCGACGGTGCGGTTGCGGCAGATGCCGGCAACACTGCTGCTGTTCTCGACGCTGAGGCCACACTCCTTGCACAGCAGGCGGGTGTCTCGCAGGCTGTCGAGAAATTAGCGCAGGCGCGCTCTACCGCGGCTCAGTCCTTGAAGAATGGACCGCAGCAGGTTCGGGCTCAGCAGGCGCAGGCCAACTCCCAGCTTGCCCGGGTCAAGGAAGCGCAGGCGCAGGTTGACCAGGCGATGCTCAATCTGAGCTACGCACACGTCACGGCGCCAACCTCTGGAATCGTGAGCAAGAAGAATGTTGTCGTGGGTGCCAACCTCAGCGTCGGCCAGGATCTCCTGACGATCGTACCCCTGACAAATCTATGGGTTACGGCAAACTTCAAGGAGACTCAACTCGACAAGATGAAGCCAGGCCAGAACGTATCTCTGAAGGTCGACGCG
>CAZZZQ010000054.1:0-11575 GCA_964658405.1 uncultured Sphingomonas sp. | reverse complement strand
CATCCGAGGCAAAGTTGCAGAAGGTGCACTTTGCCCTGCAGAACGGGACAGATATATAGATACCGAGCGAATCCATCCTTCGATTCTTTCACGGCTGCCGGGCGGGCAAGGAATCGACGGTCCAGACGTAATCTTCTGGTCGGAGCGCCTACCCGCGAGCATCTAGAATAGAGGCAGCGCATGGCAGACGAAAAAGAAGAGAAGACCAAAAAAACCAAGGCTCCCCGGAAGACCTCTGAGGACGAAGACGTCGTCGGCAAGGCATACGACGGGCGGTTGATGCGTCGTCTCCTGACCTACCTGAGACCTTACAAGCTCCAGACGGGCCTCTCTGCGGTAGCAATTCTCTTCAAAGCCGGCAGTGACGTGATCGGGCCGTACCTGGTCAAGGTTGCCGTCGATAACTACATGACGGATGTTCCGAATCCGCATCGCGGTTGGCTGGCGCGCCACCTGAGTCCGGTTCCAATGACCGGCATCACCCAGATCGGCGTGCTTTACCTGGCATCGCTGCTGTTTACCTATGTACTCGAGTTCATGCAGACCTACCTGATGCAGTGGACCGGGCAAAAGATCATGTTCGATCTGCGCAGCCAGATCTTCCGCCACATCCAGCGGATGCACCCTGCCTTCTTCGACCGAAACCCGGTTGGCAAGCTGGTCACACGGGTCACCTCGGACGTCGACGCCCTGAACGAGATGTTTACCTCGGGTGTTCTGGCGATCTTTGAGGACGTCTTTGTCCTCGCCTTCATCATCATCATCATGCTCGAGATGAGCTGGCCGCTGGCGCTGTTGACGCTCGCCGTGCTGCCGGCCATCCTGTACGCGACGAGCATCTTCCGCAAGTACGTCCGCGAGAGCTACCGCCGCATCCGCTCCGCGATCGCGAAGATCAACTCCTACATGCAGGAGCACGTCAGCGGCATGGCGATCGTGCAGCTCTTCAACCGGGAGCAGAAGGCGTTCGACGAGTTCTCCTCCGTCAACCGGCTGCACATGGATGCCTTCAAGGACGCGATCACCGCCTACGCGCTGTACTATCCGGTGGTCGAGTTGCTCAGCTCCATCGCGATCGCGCTGGTGATCTGGCGCGGCGGAATTACAGTGCTGCATGGCGGCGTCACCCTCGGCGTTTTGATCGCGTTTATGCAGTATGCGCAGCGCTTCTTCCGGCCGATCCAGGACCTGAGCGAGAAGTACAACATCCTGCAAGCGGCGATGGCGGCGAGTGAGCGCGTCTTCAAGCTGCTCGACTCCGAGCCCGAGATCGTCTCTCCAGCGAACCCGGTAGCTGGTGACCAGTCCGGCCGGATCGAGTTTCGCGATGTATGGTTTGCCTACAACACGCCTGCCGATCCGACCTTCGGGAGCGATACCCGGGCGTTTACGCCGGATCCTGCAGTCGAGTGGATCCTGCGCGGGGTCAGCTTTACGATTGAGCCGAACGAGACCGCCGCTATCGTCGGCCATACCGGTGCGGGCAAGACGACCATCACCGGCCTGATGATGCGCTTTTACGATATCCAGCACGGTCAGATCGTGGTCGATGGCGTGGACGTTCGACAGCAGGATCTCAACCTGCTCCGCCGGCGATTTGGCGTAGTTCTGCAGGATCCGTTCCTCTTTACCGGCACGATCGCCGACAATATCCGCCTCGGGTCGAAGTGGATCACGGACGAGCGTCTCGAGCGCGCGGCGGACGAGGTGAACGTCGGCGACTTTATTCGGTCGCAGCCGCTCGGCTTTCAGGAGCCCGTCCGGGAGCGTGGCGCTACCCTGTCAACCGGCCAAAAGCAGCTCATCAGCTTCGCCCGGGCGCTGGCGCATGATCCGGGTATCCTGATCCTCGACGAGGCCACCTCCTCGGTCGATACCGAGACCGAGCTTCGCGTTCGGCTGGCATTGTCCCGGATGATTACGGGGCGGACGTCGGTGCTGATCGCGCATCGTCTTTCGACCATCCAGACCGCCGACAGCATCCTCGTCATGCACAAGGGCCAGCTACGGGAGCGCGGAACGCACCAGCAGCTTCTGACGGAGCGCGGCCTGTATTGGAAGCTCTACGAGCTGCAGTATCGCGATCAAGAGATGCCGGCCGCAGTGGAAGTTCCTCAGCTTTCCGATGCCCTTCCCTCCTGATCCCCGCGACCCTGTACTCTGAGATCGTTGCCCTCCAATCAGCCATCGCCGCGTCTCTTTCTCTCTGCTGGTGAGGCCAGCGGCGACCACTACGGCGCTCAGATCATCGCGGAGCTTCGGATCCGACATCCGGGCCTGACCGTCTTCGGTCTTGGCGGCCTGGAGATGGACGCGGAAGGGATGGAGCGGGTCGTTCGAGCCGAGGACGTCGCCATCATGGGGATCACCGAGGTCGTCCGCCATATGCCTCGGATCTACGGCGAGTATCGGAAGCTGGTTGCTGCGATCAAAGCCAACCGCCCGGACGTCGCCGTCCTGATCGACTTTCCCGACGTCAACTTCCGCCTCGCGAAGGAGCTGAAGAAGCTCGATGTCCCGGTGGTCTACTTCGTCAGTCCGCAGCTGTGGGCGTGGAAGCGGAGACGTCTGCGCTGGGTGCAGCAGCGCGTGAGCCGGATGATGGTGATCTTCCCCTTTGAAGAAATCTTCTACAAGGCCAGGGGTGTCCATGCGGAGTTCGTGGGGCACCCGCTTGCCACGATGCCGTTACCGGCTGAGACGAGGGCGGAGTATGCTGCGGCGAACTCGCTCGACCCGGCCAAGGATTGGATCGCGCTGCTTCCGGGGAGTCGTCGCCGGGAGGTCAGCCTCAATCTGCCGGAGATGGTGCGGGCGGCCGCCGTCCTTGCGGAGAACGGCTCCAGAGAGATTTTGATCCCCGTCGCTAACACCGTTGGGAGGATGTATATGCAGGCGGCTCTGAATGAGATTGCAGCTTTTAAGGGCGTGCGGATCACTCTCGTCGACGATGCAAGGGCTGCGATGCATCACTCCCGCGCCAGTGTTGTGGCCAGCGGGACCGCGACCGTTCAGGCCGCGATCATCGGCAATCCGTTCGTCGTGGTCTACCAGGTTTCGCCGATGACCTTTCGAGTCGCAAAGCGGCTGGTGCGCTATCCGGCGGAGATCGCCGCGCCGGTCGACGAGTACGGCAACCTGCCGATCGGAATGGTGAACCTGATCGCCGGAAGGCGCCTCGTGCCGGAGCTACTGCAGACGAACTTTACCGCCGGGAAGCTGGTTGCTTCCCTCCAGCCACTGCTCGCGGATGGCTCTGAGCGCGAGGCGATGATGACCGGGCTGGCGGAGGTCCGGCAGAGCCTGCTTCCACCTGCCGGTTCGAATCCGATTGGCCGGGTTTGTGACGCGGTCGAGGGCTTCCTCGGCGCGCGAGGCCCAATTCCCTCTACAAACGTCTAAAGTATCGTTAGCGATACGATCGATTGAGGATTCCCCCTGCATGCCTTCCCGTCTAACGCCCCTTGTGATCCAGGCCCTGAAGTTCACCACGGTTGCGACCTTCGCGATCACAATCGGCCTTGGCTCAAGCCTCTGGGCGGCTCCCGTCCGGCCCCAGATGCAGATCACCGGATATGTCATCAACGCCGATATCGATCCGGCTGCGAATAAGCTGACTGCGACCGTGACGGTCACGCTGACGGCGCTCGAAGACCTGAACACGGTCAGCTTTGAGCTGAACAATGGCCTCCAGATCACAAAGCTTACGGATGCGTCGGGCAAGGTGCTGACGGCAGAGCGCCTGACGACGAACTCCATTGCGCGGGTTCCGCTGCTGACGCCCATCGCGAAGGGCGCGTCGTCGACCTTCAACTTCGAATACAACGGCGTTCTTACGGGCTCGGATACCAGCCCGGTCGAGGGGATCAAGCTGGCGGCGATCGCCGACCCGATCAGTATTCTGCTTTACGCCGGCCGTTGGTTTCCGATGACCGGCCTGTTTACGAATCGCTTCACCGCAGAGATGCATATCCGCGTTCCATCCGATGAGCGAGTCGTCGGCAGTGGAGGGACCGGGCACAAGACGCTCCCCGACAAGCGGGTCGAGTACAGCTTCAACTGGAACAAGCCGGGATTTCCGGGCACGATCGTTGCCGGAAAGTTCCTTGAGCCGCAGACAGCCCCGGGCGTCCACAATATCCGCGTTTTCACGACGGAGAAGCGCAAGGCCTTTGCGCTCGACTATGTTGCCCTGACGGCGCGTGAGTTTGAGTACTTCAGCAGCACCTTTGGCCAGCCGGAGTCGGGCGTCATCAACGTTGTCGAGCTGCCTGACGATGCGGTCTCGGCCGCCTGGGCTCCTGAGATTGCCGCGATCAGCGGGCAGCGCATCGCCGATCGCAATAGCCAGCGCCTGCTCTCAAACACGCTGGCGCATCAGTGGTGGGGCAGCGAGGTCTCACCGGCGACCCTGAACGACGCGTGGATCACGAACGGTATGTCCCGCTATGCCGAGCTGATGTATCTCGAAGACTCCGCCGGCAGGAACGCCTTCCAGACTGCGATCACCGATGTTTCGGCTGGCGCGCTTGCCTACGATACGGAGCCGCTGACCAGCGTTGGCCGGCTGGATCCCTTTTCGCCCCAGTTTCAGTCGATGACGCTTGAAAAGGGTGCGATGGTCTTCCACATGCTCCGCTGGGAGATGGGAGACGATGTCTTCAACAAGTTCCTGCGCGGCGTCCTGTCGCAGTATAAGGATAAGTCCGTCAAGACGACGGACATTCAGACGGTCGCCGAAGCGCAGTCGAGTTTGCAGCTTGAGCCGTTTTTTGCGCAGTGGCTGGATGGAACCGGGGCGCCCACCTTTACGGATAAGTTCACCGTCTTCCGGCTGGGTAACAACAAGGGCTTCCGCACGGTCGGTGCAGTGCAGCAGGATCTTGACCTCTTCCGCATGCCGGTTGAGCTTCGCATCGAAACGGATGGCAAGACAGAGAGCCGCCGGGTCGACCTGAGCGGGACGGAGTCGCAGTATTCGGTCGAGACCTTCGGGCGGCCGCGGAAGATCAGCATCGATCCACAGAACTGGCTGCTGAAGAGCACGCCGGATCTCGCTGTGCGCGTCGCCGTGCTGCGCGGGCAACAGATGGTCGCGCAGGGTGACCTGACCGGGGCGCTGGCCGAGTATCAGAAGGCGCTCGACACCAACAAGACCAGCTCGCTCGCGAGCTACCGGATCGGGGAGATCTTCTTCATGCAGCGGAACTACCAGTCGGCGGCGAACTCCTTCCGCGACGCGCTGCGGGGCGATGGCGACCCGAAGTGGGTTGAGGTGTGGAGCCACATCGAGCTTGGCCGGATCTTCGACGTGACCGGGCAGCGGGATCGTGCGGTCAACGAATACCGGCTTGCAGTGCAGACGAATGACAATACGCAGGGTGCTGTGAACGAGGCTCGTGCGTTGATGCAGAATCCGTACAAGCGGCCTAAGACGGATAACTAAAGCTTAGAGGCGCCCTGACGCCGGGCGGACGCCACTTCGTGGGTTTTTGACGCTTGGCGTGCGGCTATTCGTAGCGCAGGGCTTCGATGGGGTCGAGGCGAGCGGCTTGCATGGCTGGGATCATGCCGCTGATTGTTCCTACAAGGATGAGGATCGTTGTGGCGATCACCACGATGTGCGGCGAGATCAGCAGGTGGATGTCCGCGTCAGTCGCGTTCGCCGCGATGGCGCTGTAGAACTTGACGCTCCCAATCGCCTTGCTGACGAGATACGCCAGGGCCACACCGGCGACGCCACCTACGCTGCTGATGACAAGAGCCTCTGCGAGGAACTGGAAGAGGATATGCCTGCGCCTTGCGCCCAGAGCCTTCTCGACACCGATCTCGCGCGTCCGCTGCTGCACGCTGACCAGCATGATATTCATCAGGCCGATTCCCGCGATGCCGAGCGTCAGCGCCCCAATGAAGAGCAGAAGGACCTGCAGGCCGATGCTGACGGCGCGGAACTGCGAGAGCTGCTCCATCAGGTTCGCCACGTAGAGGGCATTCTTATCTGAAGGGCGGAAGCCGTGTGCGGCGGCGAGATTGTTCCGCAGCGCCTTCTCGACGGCCATGTGGTCGCCCTGATAGCTCATCCAGATGCCGCCGAGGTACTTCGTATCCTTCAGGTCGCTCATGGTGCTGAGCGGGATGTTGACGATGCGGTTATCGTTGTCGTCTCCCTCCTGCATCTTGGGCTTCAGGACGCCGATGACCTGGAAGCTGACGCCGTTGATGTGGATCGTCTCGCCGATAGGGTAGAGGCCGGAGAAGAGCTTCGTCTTGGCCTCCGAGCCGATGATGGCGACGTGCGCGCGGGAGACCAGGTCGGCGGCGGTCATGGGACGACCGGCGGTGAGATCCATCTTCTGAATGACCTGCAGCTCCGGCGTGATGCCATCGACCTCCCATGTGTAGTTGTGGAGCTCGTTCGAGACAGGCACGGTCTTGAAGTCGACGGGCGAGACGTGGAGGATCCCGGGAACGGTTTCGAGGATGCGTTCGACGTCATCCTGTGTGAAGCGGACCTGGACGCCGGCCTTTGCGCCCCCGGCCTGCTCGCTTGTGCGGCCGGGGAAGACGCCGATCATATTGGTCCCGAACTGCGAGAAGATCGCCTCGAAGGCCCGGCCAAACCCGGCTCCGAAGGCGAGCAGAAGCACGACCGTTGCGATGCCCCACGCCATGCCGATGATGGTGATGGCCGTGCGGCGGCCGTTGAAACGCATCGCCTCCATCGCTTGCCCGAAGATGTCTTTCAGCATGGTGTTACTCCTTGCGCAGGGCTTCTACCGGTTCGAGCTTTGCTGCGATGCTCGCCGGATAGATACCGGCGATGATCCCGCAGAGACATAGAGTGATGAGCGCCATGGCAGCAGACCAGGGCACAAGCCGCGGTGGATCCATGCCCATGTCGTTGTTCCCGAGCAGCGAGCCGAGGATGCCCATGAAGATAGCTGCGCCCCCGATTCCGATGGCTCCGCTGAGCCCGGTGAGGATCAGGCCTTCAAGGAAGAACTGCACCATGATGCCGCGGTTGGTCGCGCCGAGGGCCTTGCGAAGACCGATCTCTCGGGTTCGCTCCTGCACGGTGACCAGCATGATGTTGACGATGCCGACGGCTCCGAGTGCGAGGGTCACAATGCCGACGCCGCCGAGGAAGAAGTCCATTGCGGTGAAGATCAGGCCTACGGTCTGGTTCGACTTGATGGTGTCCCACTCTTCGAAGGCATCCTTCAGGTCCGGGGTGAAGCCGTGGCGCTGGGCGAGGATGCGGTGGACGTCTGCCTTGGCTGCTTCGTTCTCGGTCTCGAGGATCGGCTGGTACTGAATGGAGTAGACGGAGTCTTCCGGGATATTCTCGCCAACGAGCGGGAAGAGCTGCATCATCGTCGTCAGCGGGATGTAGACCTTCTGATTGTCATTGTCGTTGTTGCCGCGGCCGATCTTGGAGGCGACCCCAATGACCTGGAAGCGGTAGCCATTGAGCGTGATGAAGGCTCCCACCGATGGCCGCCCGGGAAAAAGCAGGCGATTATTCTTCTGCCCGAGGATGACGACGAGGCGATGCTGAGCCAGGTCGTCGGCGTCGAAGAAGCGGCCCTGCGCGATGGGCAGATGACGGATCTGGGGGAAGTTGATCTGGACTCCCATGACCGGGCCGCCGGCGCTCGAGAACTCGCTGACCTCCTTGAGGTCGCCGCGATTGATCAGGGCGGTCACGTTACGGACGTGGGAGGCACCGGTTCGGATGGCGTCAGCGTCTCCGAGGGTCAGCTTGTAGGGCCGCATGCCAGTGTGCTGATTGGGGAGCGCGGGGATGGTCCCGCCGAAGGTCATGATGACGTCGTCGCCTACCTCGGCGAGGCTGCGACGCTGGCCGGAGCGAAAACCCTCTCCAAGTCCAATCAGGAGGAGCAGCGATGCGACGCCCCATGCGATGCCGAACATGGTGAGGAACGACCGCAGCTTGTTCGCGCCGATTGCCCGGAAGACCTGGCTGAAGGTGTCTATGAATGCGCGCATGCGTTAACTGCTCGGCCTCTTAAACCATTACGCAAGGGAGTGCGCTGCGGTTCCACGGTCGCCAGGCTTGCGTCAGCGGGTGTAGACGATGTTCTTCATCAGCATCGGCAGGTCGGGGTCAGGGAGCGTGATGACGCTGCTGCCGACGGATTCAAGGAAGTGTGCCGTTGCCTGAAGTGCGCCAGCATCGGCGGCGGCCGGATAGAGGAGTTGCAAGCTCTCGCCCAGGATTCCGCGGATTGCCAGGCATCGCTCTGGCCGGTAGGTGCAAGAGGCTAAGTCCGTGATGCTGATGACGTTGGTGGGGGTACAGAGGATGGTGCGGGGCGGGGCCATGCGGTCGATGAGGCTCAGAATTTCAAGCTTCGATTCGAGTTCGTCGGGGACGAAGTCGATGGCGATGTCCGCGCTGTGAACCGCATCTTCGACTGTGCCGGCGAGATCGAGACGACCCGGGGCGGCCTTGAGACGCATGTCTGAGAAGTCTGCCTCTGCCTGCCGGAGGTTGGCGGGCATGACGTCTTCGAGGATGACGTGGAAGCCGGCGGCGGCGCACGCCAGCGCAAAGGTGCGACCCGCCTTCCCTGCACCGATGATGGCCACGGTCCGGATGGAGAGGGCGCCTTCGATCGGTGCGGGAGAGGCGGGCAGCATTACTTCTTGCTCGAGACAGCCGTCAGGACAGACTCATAGCTCGGCTCGGAGACGCGGAAGTGCTCCGCGACGCGCTGCTTATCCTCATCGGTCAGCGAAGGCAGAACGGCGAGGATGCGCCGGAGCGTCACCGAGATATCGTCAACGTAGTTCATGGTGCGGATTGCTTCGCCGGAAAGAGGCATTGGAACTCCCGAGATTAGATTTGCTCTGTCCTAGTCTAAACGGTGGCGCCGAGCTTTGCCCGGTCGTGCGCCTCTTCGGTCGGCTTGCCGGCCTCATCACCCTTCACCGGCTCCTCGTATCCGTCCCGATCTGTCATCTCCATCAAGGCTGCGAGCTTTGTGGCGAAGTCAGGATGAAGCGCGTTGGAGTCGTAGCGCCAGGTCCAGTTCCCAAAGGCACCCGACGGACGGTTCATGCGCGCCTCGGTGCCGAGGTGGAGGACATCCTGCAGCGGGAAGATGGAGATGTTGGCGACGGAGCGGGCCGTGGCACGGATCAGCGCCCAGACGATGTCCCCTTCGTGCTCGATGGTCTGGAGATAGGACTGAACGTTGGCGCGCTCGTTGTCGTTGACGTCGTCGCGCCACCAGCCGAGGGTCGTGTTGTTGTCGTGGGTTCCGGTGTAGGCTACGGTGTTCGGAACGAAGCGGTGAGGCAGGTAGAGGTGGCTGCCGCGGTCGGAGAAGCCGAACTGCAGAATGCGCATGCCGGGCATGCCGAAGTGCTCGCGGAGCTCATCGACTTCTTTGGTGATGAGGCCGAGATCCTCCGCGATGAAGGGGAGGTCACCGAAGACCTCCTTGAGGCGGTGAAAGAGCTCATTGCCGGGGGCCTTGATCCACTGGCCATTGATGGCCGTCTCTTCGTCGGCGGCGATCGACCAGAAGGCCTCGAAGCCGCGGAAGTGGTCGAGCCGGATCATGTCATAGAGGGCGAGCGAGCGGCGGATGCGAGCGACCCACCAGTCGAAGCCGCGCTCGCGAAGGACGCCCCACTTGTAGAGAGGGTTTCCCCAGCGCTGGCCGGTTGCGGAGAAGTAGTCCGGGGGAACGCCGGAGACGCGGATCGGGCTGAGGTTCTCGTCGAGCTCAAAGATCTCGGGGTGGGTCCATACGTCTGCGCTGTCGTAGTTGACGAAGATGGCGACATCGCCAAGGACGCGGATGTCGCGTGCGCCACAATAGCTCTTCAGGGCGCACCACTGTTCGCTGAAGAGAAACTGGATCGCCTGTTCGATGGCGAGTTCTCGGCCACGCTCGGTGAGCAGGCGGGTCAGGGCGTCGTGCTGGCGGCGGCAGTATTCCGTGGGCCACTCGTTCCAGCTGGCGTAGTTGTAGCTGCGCCGAAGGACGTTGAACATGGCGTAGTCAGTGAGCCAGGAGACGTTGTCCTCGCAAAACTTGTGGAAGCGTGCACGAAGGTCTGGCTGCGCATGGTCGAGGAAGTTTCCTGCTGCCTCTTCGATGAGCGGGAGCTTTTGCGCGGCGGCAGCCTCGAAATCTGCCGGGCCGTCATGTCCGGGCAGGCCCTGGATGCGGTCCCAGTCGATCCAGCCATCCTGTGCGAGTCGCTCCAGGCTGATGAGGATCGGGTTGCCGGCGAACGCAGAGAGGGCCGAGTAGGGGGAGCTGCCGTAGCCGGTCGGGCTGAGCGGAAGGACCTGCCAGAGACGCTGTTTGGCCGAGGCCAGAAAGTCGATAAAAGCATACGCCGCCGGGCCAAAATCACCGACACCGCCATAGGACGGAAGCGACGTTACGTGTAGCAGTACTCCAGACAGCCGATCCTGACTCATCAGTTCCCTCTTTGTGAATGCAATTGTTAGACGCTGCCCAGTGTGATGCCGAAAACCTTGTTCCGTTCAAAGGTAAACGGCCTGTGCCTTTGCGGAAATAAGCAAAGACACAGGCCGTTGATTCATGATCGGTTGGGGCTACTTGCCGAAGGGCGAGCCGGCACCCGGCGCGGGCTGCTTCGCCGTGTAGTGGATCGCACCGGACTTCTGGTACTTCTCCGTCAGACCGGCGATGTAGACGCGGAAGATCTCCTCGCGCTGATCGTTCAGGAGCTGCTCGCGCGTCTGGGTGAGGTTCTTTGCCATGTCCTCGGCAGTTGGCTCCTGCTTGTCGATCACACTTAGAACGATGCCGGCACGACCGGCGTTGATCGGACCGGAGATGGCGCCCTTCGCGAGCGAGAAGGCGACTGCGCCCGGACCGCTCATTGCGCCGAGCTCAGGAACCTGGGCATCCTTGCCGACGAGCTCGCTGGTCTTGACCGGGATGTTCATCTCGGCTGCAGCCTTCTTGAGATCGTTGAGGACCTTTGCACGGTCATCCAGCTTGATGAGCTGTGCGTTCAGGAGTTGAGGAATCTGCTGCTCGCGGAAGTCGTCGAGGATGTGTGACTTGTACTCGGCGAAGTCGGGAGCGTGGGCTGCCTTGACGTCGGTCACCTGGAAGACAGCGAAGCCGTCGCCCGTCGAAACGGTTGCGGGGGCTGCACCCTTATTGACCGTGAAGGCCTGGGTGAGCAGCGCGGAGCCGTCGGCGAGACCGGCGATGACACCATCCTTGGCGACGTAGTCAGTTGCAACTGCCTTCAGGCCATGAGCGGCAGCAGTCTTCTCGATGCCTTCCTTCTGGGCCTGGGCGGCAAGCTGCTGTGCGAACGACTGCTCCGCCGCGCCGGACTTCTGCTGCTCGAGCACAGGAACGATCTCCGGCTTGACCTCGGCGAGGGGACGGAGGTGAGCGGTCTTCTTCTCTTCAACCTGGAGGATGTGGTAGCCGAACTGCGTCTTGACCAGGTCGGAGGTCTGTCCGGGAGCGAGCGAGAAGGCGGACTTGTCGAACTCGGGGACGGTCTTGCCGCGATCGAGCCAGCCGAGCTCGCCGCCTGCAGT
>CAZZZQ010000053.1:0-11629 GCA_964658405.1 uncultured Sphingomonas sp. | reverse complement strand
CCTCGACGAAGCTCGCCCTCGAGGCCGGCTTCGATCTGGTCGAGGTGCATGCGGCGCACGGCTACCTGCTGCACGAGTTCCTCTCGCCGCTCTCCAATCTGCGGTCGGATGAGTATGGCGGCAGCTTTGAGAGTCGCGTCCGCTTTCCGCTCGAGGTCGTTCGCGCAGTCCGTGCTGCGTGGCCGGAGCACCTTCCGATGTTTGTGCGAATCTCCGCTACAGACTGGACCGAAGGCGGGTGGGACATTACCCAATCAGTCGAATTCTCGAAGCTGCTGAAGGCCGAGGGCATCGACCTGGTCGACGTTTCGACCGGTGGCAATGTAGCGAAGCCGACCATCCCCACCGGACCCGGCTACCAGGTAACCTTTGCCGATCAGATCCGCCGCGAAGTTGAAGTCATGACTGGCGCTGTCGGGATGATCACCGAGCCGACCCAGGCCGATCAGATTGTCCGCAGTGGACAGGCAGATGTTGTGCTGCTGGCCCGCGAGCTGCTGCGTGATCCCTACTGGCCGCTGCGTGCCGCGACCGAGCTGAAGCAGGATGCAACATGGCCGGTGCAATATGCGCGCGCTGCCGCCCATCGGACAGAGCCACGCAGACCTGTTGCGGCTCCTGCGTGCGCCGAATAAGCAGGGCTCGCGAGATCGTTCGCACGGCTGCAACGACCTTCCAGATCGTCGCAGCCGCCTGAAAATCTTATAAATCCTTGATTTCATGCTGTTCCGTAAAAGCGTGCTGGCCTATACTGACGCTAGTTTCGTATCGCGCCCGGGTGCTCTGCGACCGGCTGTCGGAGATCCTGCATGGCTCAGCAAGGAACAGATCGCACGACTCCTCCATCTGGAGTGCAGGCGTCGGGGATCCCCGATAAGCTGTACTTCAGAATTGGCGAGGTCGCCGTTCTGTGCGCTGTGCCAACCTATGTACTTCGGTTCTGGGAGGGCGAGTTTCCGCAGCTCAGGCCGAATAAAGGCGGCACTGGCCAGCGTCTCTACAGGCAGCGCGATGTAGAGACGGCCATGCGAATCAAGAAGCTGCTGTACGACGAGGGATTCACCATCCCCGGCGCACGGCAGGCATTAAAGGCGGAACAGCGGCAGAAAGAGCCGCAGCTTACGCTTGCGATTGTGCCCGCCGAAGGTTCATCTCCGGTCGATCGCAAGGCACTTCAAAAGTTACAGATGGATCTGAAAGAGGTGCTGCAGCTCCTTTCGGATTCGCACACACGGTCACGCGTTTCTTCAGACAGTACGCATGTGATCAGGGCTCCACGTACATCGCGTGTGGTGCCTGTTCACGCAACGTCGGAAGACCTGTTCGGTTAGTTCCCTGTGAACCGATCGGCTTGAAGCATAACGGGCGTGCCGTTCGCTGGCCACCGCGCTGTCCTCGAACCATCACGCTGAGCACCACTGGAAGAGGGTTCTGCCATGACATCCATCCATCAGGAACATCTTCGCCACTTCGATATGGGAGCTGAGTGCGACTTCTGCCGGGCAAGGAGCTTCCGTCGCTCCCGTGTCCAATGGAAGGATCTGCCGAGCATACTAATGCTCCGCTACCCGGTACGCTGCCTCTCCTGCAGCCAGCGGCAGACGGTCACAGTCCTGGTGGCGCGGCGATCGCTCTCCTCCAGAACGAAGCAGGTTCGCGCCGCAAAAGATGCTGCACCATGGAGCGGCTGGGGATCGACCGATAGTGCGCCTGACCAGAACGGCCCACTGACGGTCGGAGGAAAGAACTTCTCGGCGTTGCCGACGCACGATCCTGTCGCTATGCCGAATCTGCATGGAATTGTGCTCGAGCACGCTACCCCCACGAAAGCGCCGAACGACCCGACACTTCCCAACTAGCTGCGATCTAGTGGAAGTCGTGCGACCGCGTCTGCACGGCGCTGATCGCCAACGGCTCCACCGCAAGCGCACGTACATGAATCACACCATCCTGATTCTGCAGCGTGCCATGCACGCATAGAAACTTCGCGCGCGTCACCACCACGCGATTCTGCTCATACAGCTCAGGATGAATGATGATGTTTGCAATCCCGGTCTCATCCTCCATGGAAAGAAAGATAAATCCCAGTGCCGTTCCCGGGCGCTGCCGCGCAATGACACACCCCGCCGCAAGCACATGCGATCCGTTCGGAGCAGCCAGCAGATCAGTCGCCGATAGAATTCCCTGCGCGCGCAGCTCCTGCCGCCGATAGGCCATCGGATGCGGCCCCACCGTCAGGCCCGTGCCGGCATAGTCCGCCACCAGCCTGCTCTCGGTGGACATCTTCGCCAGCGGTGATGTGGTCTCGCGGGTCGCCGCCTCGGCAAGCAGCGGACCGGTCGGACGGCTGATCAGCTCCACCTGCCAGAGCGCATCTCGCCGATGCGTGACCCCGTCGATCCAGTTGAGAGCCCCCACCTGTGCAAGCGCTGTCAATTCTTTACGGTTGAGCAGAGGCACGCGCCGCAGCAGATCCTCCGCAGACAGAAACGGCCCACCGTGCTTTCTGCAGTATGTAACAGAATTAGCTACATGAAGGCGAAGACCCTTTACATAGCGCAGCCCCATCCTCACGCTGAGCGACTTGTCCGGCTGATGCTCGATCGTGCAGTCCGTCTCCGATGCCTGGATATCGATCGGCCGAATACGCAGGCCGTGACGCTGCGCATCCTTCACCAGCACCGCCGGCATGTAGAAGCCCATCGGCTGGTTGTTGAGCATGGCGCAGGTAAAGGCCGCAAGATACTTCACCTTGAAATATGCAGACGCATATGCAAGCAGCGCGAAGCTCGCCGCATGCGACTCAGGAAATCCGTAGAGCGCGAAAGACGAGATGCTCTGCACGATCATCTCCTGGGTCGCGTCATCGATCTTGTTGACCGTCATGCCTTCGCGCAGCTTGATCGTGAGATCCGCCATGCGCTGTTTCGAGCGGCGCATCCCGACTGCCTTGCGCAGCTCCTCTGCCTCGGCCCCGGTAAAGTTGGCGACGACCATCGCCATGCGCAGCAGCTGTTCCTGGAAGAGCGGCACGCCAAGCGTCCGTTCGAGCACAGGGATCAGTGACTCCGTAGGATAGGTGACCGGCTCCTTCTTCTGGCGGCGGCGCATGTACGGATTCATCATCTTGCCGACGATCGGCCCCGGGCGAATAATAGCCACCTGTACCACGATGTCGTAGAAGACGCGCGGCATGTTGCGCGGTAGCGACGCCATCTGCGCACGGCTCTCGACCTGGAACATCCCCACCGTATCGGCCCGGCAGAGCACGTCGTAGACATCGCTATCCTGCGGCAGCTGCGCGAGATCGACCGACTCGTTGTAGTGCTGCGGGATGAGCTCGATGCAGTCCTTCAGCACCGCCATCATCCCCAGGCCGAGCAGGTCGACCTTGACGATGCCAAGCTCGGCACAGTCATCTTTATCCCACTGCACCACCGTGCGACCGGCCATCGAGGCACGCTCCAGCGGGACCACGCGGTTGAGCTGTCCCTGGCAGATCACCATGCCGCCGGAGTGCTGGCCGAGATGCCGCGGCAGATCCTGCATGCGCAGGCAGAGTTCAAGATACTTCGCGATCCGCGGGTGCGCCACGTCGAAGCCGGCGTGGCTGAAGCTGTTGCCAAGGGTGTCGCTCGGGCTCCGCCACTCCCACTGCCCGACCAGCCCCGAGAGCCGCCCCTGGGCCTCTTCGTCGAAGCCGAGCGCCTTACCCACCTCGCGCGCCGCCGACTTGCCGCGATAGGTGATGACGTTCGCTGTCATCGCCGCACCAAGCTCTCCGTAGCGCTGATAGACATACTGGATCGCCTGCTCGCGATTTTCGCCGGAGGGCAGATCGAGATCGATGTCGGGCCACTCATTGCGATTCTCATTGAGGAAGCGCTCGAAGAGGAGGTTCATCGCGATGGGATCGACCGCCGTAATCTCAAGCGCGTAGCAGACGACGGAGTTGGCTGCGCTGCCGCGGCCCTGCACGAGAATATCGTTCTTGTGGCAGAACTGGATGATGTCCCAGACGATCAGAAAGTAGCCCGCAAAGCCTAGCTTCGCGATCAGCGCAAGCTCGCGCTCCACCTGCAGCTTCGCATCGTCCATCAGCTTCTGGTTGCGCTTCGGACCGTAGCGTCGCTCGACCCCTTCGGCGACACGCTTGCGCAGAAAGCTGTCCATCGTCTCGCCGTCCGGGACGTCGTACCGGGGAAACTCGTAGCCCAGATTATCCAACCGGAACTCAAGCCGTTGCGAGAGGAGAAGCGTGTTCGCGATGGCCTCGGGAAGATCCTGAAAGAGCGTCGCCATACGCCTGCCGCTGCGCAGGTAGCGCTGCGAGTTTGAGCACAGCAGCCGTCCCGCATGCTCGAGCTCGGTATGGTTGCGGATGCATGTAAAGACATCGAGGATCTCGCGCTCGACCTGCGTCGCATAGCGCACGCCATTCGTCGCGAGGATCGGCAGATTCAGCGACGCTGCAATGCGGAGCGCCGCCTGGTTGCGCCACTCCTGCTCACGCTGGCCGTGCCGCTGCAGCTCGACATAGACGTTCGCCTGGCCAAAGAGCCCGACGAGCTCCGCTACATGCCGCCTCCCCTCCTCCTCACCGCCGCGCATCAGTGCCTCTGCAAGCGCACCTTCGTCGCCGCCGGTGAGACAGATCAGTCCAGCCGAAAACTCCTCCACATCGAGCAGCGTCGCAGCGCCCTCACACTTGGTGGCCTCGCGCATCTTGAAGCGCGTCGTCAGCTGGCAGAGATTCTGATAGCCCGTCTGCGAGGCGCAGAGCAGCGTCAGCCGCGAGGGCTCCGCCGCATGTTGATGAGGCAGATGTATCGATAGCTCATGCCGCATCGGCAGGGTCGAGACGGCGATCTCCGCCCCGATGTGCGCCTGCACACCCTTCTGTTTCGCGATGGTATGGAATCGCGCCGCACCGTAGAGGCCGTTGCGATCGGCGAGAGCCATGGCCGGCATATCGAGCTCCACCGCGCGCTCAACCAGCGCCTCGGGCAACGACGCGCCTTCGAGGAAGCTGAAGGCGCTGGCCGCGTGCAGCTCGATGTACTCAGTCATACAGGGCCTCAAGCTGCCAGGTCTGGCGCAGGCGATCGTAGAGCAGCATGCCGATCAGGATCGCCTTGTCCTGCTCCGGCGTATGCGCGACGAAGTCCCACGACTCCCCCGACCAGAGCTCCGTCGACCACCACTCGCCGCTGGTGTGCCACGGCCCGTACATCCGGTAGATCCTGTACCGGATCTCCTGGTGCCAGAGCGCCGTCAGCCGCCGCCCCGCAAACTCGACGCGCAGCGGAAGCGTCGGGCGAAAGCGGCGGAGCGCGGGCGCATGGCTTCCCGTTGCCGGTGCCGTTTTGCCGGCCGCGACGGTAAATCGCTGCACGTGGAAGGCGTCCGTCCGATGCGTGTCGTCGAGCACCGCCTTGCCCACGCGGCCCTCGCCGACGATCGCGGCGATCCGAGCCAGAGTCACCTCGAGCCGCATCGACTCCGGCAGCTGTGGTGAGAAGAGCCCGAGCTGCACCTTGCTCGTCGGGCCGGGATCCGCCGTCAGCCGTATCGCAAGAATGCCGGCCTCGGGCGGATGCGCCTCCAGGTCGAGCTGCAGCAGCTTCAGCAGCGTCGCGCGATCCTGCGTTGGGAGCGCGGGGCGCAGGGTTCGCTGGTGCGGCGGAGCACCCTCAAGGCTGCACGCCACCGTGACCGTCGCCAGCGCGAGCGTGTGCGCAGAGGCCCGCAGCATCAGCTGCTCGAGCATGGGGTTCAGCACGAAGAGCATCGATTCGAGCGACTCGACCGGGTCGTCAAACTCCATAAACTCCTCAAGCACAAACGGCACCAGGATCGGCTCGAAGAGATGCGGGAGCTCGCCGCGGGCAAGCTGCCGGATACGCCTGCCCTCCTGCCCCAGCCGCGCGATCAGCTCGACCTCCGGCAGGTAGGCCACCTCGCCCAGGCTCTTCAGCCCCCAGGCCGCAAAGGTCTCCATGTGCTGGCCAGCAAGCTGCAGCGCGGAGAGCGGAAGCCGTGCGAGCACCTGCGACTCTGCGCCGTGTGCGATGTGCACCGTCTGACGCGTCCCCGAGCGGGCGATCGAGAGCAGCGCATGGACGTTGCCACCGGTCGCGATCCGTGCGGAAAAGCCGAGGTCCGCGAGGTGGCGCTGAATGGCTGCCGTTGCATCGGGCAGCGATCCAAGCAGCTTCTCCGTCCCGCTCAGGTCGAGAACGTGGACGGAGGCGGTATCCGTCCCCTGGTCCTCAATCCACGGCGTAAAGGCCGCGAGACAGGTAAGCAGCGCCGCCCTGACCGATGTCTCCGCTTTGACGGAGCGGCGCAGCAGGGTGATCGTAAAGTTCTCCGCCTCGGCGCGCGTCATCCCGAGCTCCATCCCCATCACTCGCGCCTGCGCGTTCATGCTGCAGATTCGCTCAAACGGCCGCTCGCCCTCGAGGACGGCAACTGGCTGGCCGCGCAGCTCCGGCCGCAGGCGCACAAGGGTCTGGGCGGGAAGCTCGGGAATATAGACACAGGCATAGACACGCGTCGTCATCGGACTTGGCCTCCGATCCATGCCGGGCGTGCCTCCCACGCGGCCTCGGTCGAGCGCTGCGGCGGCTTGCGCATGGGAACGATCTTGGTCGCGACCTCCTGAAACCGCTGGCGGACCAGCTCCACCGTGTAGGGAAGATGAGTGAGGACGGTGCCGACCTCAGGCGCGGCGGCGTTGGTCCGCAGCACCACCTCGGCGCTGCTCTGCGCGCACGGGTGCTGGGTCAGCAGGAGGAAGGCAGCCTGCGTCCGCTCCGATGCAGCGCGCAGGCGAAACCAGGTCGCGAGTGGAACACGGCTCGCATGCTCCGGCGCAATGCTGCCCATGTCGAGGACGATGACGCTGAAGCCGCCGGACTGCATTAGCAGATCCGCCACGCGCAACGCCTGCTCCAGCCGGTCCCATACCTTGGCACGTGGCCGCTTGAAGGATGCAGCGGCAGGCTTCGGGCTGACGGCCTCGACGCGGGATGCTCCGGCAGGGCGCTCCTTGCGCTGCGACTCGGCACAGACCGGCTCGATCGAAGGCCGATGCTGCAGCAGGTACTCGCCGCGGCGCGCCGGAAGCCGGTCGGTCGCCACCTGCTCGGTGCGGGAGTGGAGATCGCGATTGGGCATGCCGGGCGTCCCGATGCGCTTGTCGCGACGCGGCGGGGCTGGCTGAGCGGTGAGCAGCGTGTCGATGGCATGCGACAGGCCGCGGACCTCACTGCGAGGGTGCGGGCTGCCGCCAGCCGGAGGAATCGGCTCTGACCGGACCGTGATGGCGCCGGGCTGATGAGATCGCTCGGGGGAGGCCTGCGCAGCCGCCGGATCACCACCTCCGCAGCGCACCCAGAGCAGCCGTTCCAGGTCGACGCCGTTGCTCGCAGCCGACTCCGGATCGAAGCAGTCAGAGACGTCGATCCACGCAGCCACTCGGTCTGACTGAATCGCCTGCGCAAGAAAGGACTGCGCGCAGGCTGTTCGCCCACTTGAAGCCGGGCCGACGATCTCTGTGATCGCTCCAAGCGGCAGGCCGCCTCGAAGCAGTGTGTCAACGGCGGGGATTCCGGTCGAGACAACGGCGCGCTGCACGTGCGCCTGGGGAGTCAACGCAGAGGGGATGCGCTGGGCCAGGGTGCTTTCGATTTGGACGCGAAGTGCAGAGGCCGTTGACATCTTCGCTTTATATTCGCCCAACCCGGACTAGGCGGCAACTACTATCTGCCCTTGATGTTGTGCAGATCAAGCTTCATAGCTCATTCAAACTATTGAAAATAAGACTCTTATCTATATTTAAAAGCTGCGGATAAGCTGCCCGAAGACAATTCGCCGTCCGACAAAAAAGCGAAGATCGTCACTGCTTTCGCCAGTTGCGAGGACGATTCCGGGTAGCACAGCGGCTCGAAAGTGATATAAATGAAGAGCAGGCCTGTCCCTTGCGGGACTTGCCATGGCAGAAGGTCAGCGGTTGCGATTCATGATTCCGCTCGTTCCTGCCATTTCCCTCGATTATCTAAGCCTGAAGGCTGGTACGAGGAAGCCCTGCGATCCGAGATTGGAGCACTACCATGGCAGCTAAATGTGATCTTTGCGGCAAGGGTCCGCAGTTCGGCAACAACATCTCTCACGCCAACAACACGACTCGTCGTCGCTGGAATGTGAACCTGCAGCCCGTCAAGGCTAAGGTCGGCACCGCAAGCAAGCGCATGCGCGTCTGCACCAGCTGCATCAAGACCGGCAAGATCGTCAAAGGCTAAGCTTCTTTCAGACATAAAAAGACCCCAGCCGGCAGCATGCGGCTGGGGATCTTTGTGTTTAAAGTCACTACATACTGCTTACTGCTTCTCAAACGCCAGCGAAGCGCTGTTCATGCAGTAGCGCATCCCTGTTGGACGAGGGCCATCCGGGAAGACGTGTCCAAGGTGGGCCCCGCAGGTCGCACAGGTGACCTCAACGCGCCGCATCCCGAAGGTCTTGTCCTCGTGGGCTTCGATTGCATCCGGCGAGACCGGAAGCCAGAAGCTGGGCCAGCCGCTGCCCGATTCAAACTTCTTATCCGACGTAAACAGCTCTGCATTGCAGCCGGCACAGCGGTAGATTCCATCGTCGTGGTTGTTATTGAGTGGCCCGGAGAAGGCGCGCTCGGTTCCCTTCTCGCGCATGATGTGGAACTGCTCAGGCGTCAGAAGCTCACGCCACTCCGCCTCTGTCTTGAAGATCTTTTCTTTCTTTGGTGCCTGATCCGTGTTCAAAAGTTCAGCCATATGCTTCAAATCTCCCACTTGGTTGGATGCGAACGGGATGTCCACAGCCTACCCCTCCTTGGCGATGACCTCGATCTCGACCAGCGCGTGCTTGGGAAGGCCGGCGACCGCGATCGTCGAGCGCGCAGGGGGAATGACGCCCGCAGGGGCGAAGTACGTGGCGTAGATCTCATTCATGGCGGCAAAGTCGCTCATCGACCGCAGGAAGACGGTGGTCTTGACGACATGAACCATATCGATCCCGGCCTTGGCGAGGACCGCCTTAATGTTCTCGAGGACGCGTGTGGTCTGCTCGGCGATGCCGCCTGCGACGATCTGCCCGGTCGCGGGGTCGATGCCGATCTGGCCGGAGGCAAACAGGGTGTCGCCGACGCGAATCGCCTGCGAATAGGGGCCGATGGCGGCAGGCGCTTCCTTGGTAGAAATAGCAGTCTTATTCTCTGTGGTCATGGTGGGATTGTCGCCGTTGAAGCGGCATTGCGCAACTCCATGAATCTTTAGGAAATGAGTGTTCGCACGGCCTTCACAATGCGTCTAACCGCTCCAGAGGGAATCACGATGGGAATCATGGACGAGATTGGCTCGCTGGTCGGACAGCAGGGCGAGAACGGGGAACACGCCAAGGTGGCGGGCGGCCTCATGCAGGTGCTCGAGCAGCATGGCGGAATCCAGGGCGTGATCGACAGCTTCAAGCAGAATGGCATGGAGCAGCACGTCAACCAGTGGAGCACCGGCGAGACCCAGACCGCGACGCCAGAGCAGGTCCAGCAGGGGCTCGGCGGAACCGGTCTGATCGAGAAGACAGCGGAGCGCGCCGGAGTCTCCCCGCAGGTGGTGCAGATCGCGATGGCAACAATTCTGCCGATGATCATCCGCCACTTCGCGTCAAACGGCCAGGCGACCTCGCAGAGCGGCCTGGGCGGAATCGCACAGCAGGTTCTCAGCAAATTCCTCTAAACAGCAGCAGCTACAACAGGAGAAAAAAGCATGGCAGATCTAGAGCAGTTGAAGCAGAAGTATGCGCCCGTCATTGAAACGATCCAGAGCTTTCAGGAGTTCGGCGCAACCCTTGAGGCAGTCGATCTCGACGGCGACAAGCTGCACATCCGCGGTACCGTTCCCTCGACCGTCTGCGCGAATCGCGTCTGGGATGTGATCAAGAAGGTCGATCCCACCTACTCCGACCTGCACCACGAGATCGGCACAACGGGCGGCGAGACGCAGCCGTACACCATCAAGGCCGGCGACACACTCTCGCATGTCAGCAAGCTCTTCTACGGCAATGCCAATGACTACATGCAGATCGCCAAGGCAAACCATATTGAAGACGCAAACAAGGTCCGTGTTGGCACCGAGATCCAGGTCCCGGTCAAGGCGTAGCCAGATCGTACCTCACCAAGGAAAGGCCCTGAAGCGATCGCTTCAGGGCCTTCTTATTTGTTGTCATTCCCAAAGGGAATCTGCGTTTCAGCCCTACGGCTCCGGCGGCGGGTCCACCGTCCCCGACCAATAGCTCTCACGCGTCCGAATCTTCGCATCCGGATAGTCCGGAACCTTCACGCGCAGACTGTGCAGCCCATCCATGGTGCCTGGCCCCGCATGCGGCTGGAAGCTCAGCAGGTAGTAGTTATGGATATGATTCGACAGCTGGTGCAGGTTGTTGTCGAAGCCCTTTTGACTGGTAAACGTCAGGTACTCGCCCCCGGAGAGCGCAGCCATCTCCTTCGCCGCATTCTTCTTCACTGCATTGATCGCCATCACCAGCAGGCCGATTGCACCGGAGCCGCCCCCGTGCTTCAGGTCGCTGATGGTCTCGTTCTTCCCCGGCGAAAAGGCGACCGAATCGACCACCGTATTGGTGCGGCCGAGATCGGCGATCACCTTCGAAGGCTTGACGTTGCTGCCGTGGTCGCGGGTCTCGCTGATCAGCAGGATGGCGTGGCGATAGTGGTTGTTGCGGCCCTCCAGCAGCTTGGTAGAGTACGACACGGCGTCCAGCGTAGCGGCGGCGGTATCGTCGCACGGCTGCAGATCGTTCAGGGCGATGCGAAGCTTGTCCGGGTCGCTTGAGAATTCGCCGAGCAGCTGCGGCTCGGCGCCATAGCTGACCAGCGCAACCTCGCGCGGAGCGTCGCCAGCGATCCCCTCGATCATCGTTCCCAGCCCCTGGAGCTTGGCGAACTCCATGACCGCCGACCGGCTGCACTGGACCGCCACCACCAGCGAGAGGCCAAGCGCGTCCGTATCCTCGTCAAGGTGGATCGTCTGCGGGATGCCGTTGTCTTCGACGACAAACTGTTCCGGCTTGAGCGCGTAGATGATCTCGCCCTTCTTCGTCTCGACCTGCGTCGGCAGCAGGACGATGTTCGACTCGGTGCGCAGCGTATAGGGCTGCTGGGCCTGGTCCGGCTGGGCCGCAGGGGCCTGGGCGCAGAGCGGCAGCGCCAGCGTCGAGAGCAGAAGAGGGGCGAAGAGAACTCGTCGCATGGAACGAGTCTAGTGGATCGCCGCCTTCGCAGTAGAGTTGAAGGATGAGAGTAGCGATCATCACAGGGGCGGCACAGGGGATTGGACGGCGGACGGCAGAGGTCTTCGCGGCGGCAGGATACGCACTGGGGCTGATGGATCTGCACGCGTGCACGGCAACGATGGAGGCAGTGCAGGCGCTGGGAGCGGAGGCGATCGAGCTGCTCGGCGACATCTCGGACGATGCCGTCGTCGAGCGGTCGGTTGAGGCGGTACGCGGGCGGTGGGGCCGCGTGGATGTGCTGGTCAACAACGCCGGCATCAGCTCCATTGCGCCCGCGGAGGATACG
>CAZZZQ010000052.1:0-11771 GCA_964658405.1 uncultured Sphingomonas sp. | reverse complement strand
CTCATAGCGGACGAAGGCTGAAACTCTGCGTACACTTGATTATAGCGGTGTCAGCGAGGTCTTGAGTGCAGGTTAGGGCGTGGTCCGGTTCGCCGGGTGGTCGTGTGGTGGGTTGGATTGGAACCGGACTTTTCGTGCTCTCGACGTGGCCCGCCGGGGCCCAGCAGGGAGGCGCACCGAAGCCGGCCGCTCCCAAAGCGGAGACACGCATTACCAAGGAGCAGGCCAAAGAGCTCTTTCGTTCGCTGGACGAGATCCTCTCCTTTGTCAGCACGGACACGAAGCTGCCGATCCTGCACTCGGTCAAGCGCACCATGATCTCGCGCGACCAGGTCGGCCGCTACCTCCGCCAGAAGTTCGACGAGGATGAGGGGACGAAGAAGCTTGAGCGCTCCGAGATTGTGCTGAAGAAGTTCGGCCTGCTCGATCGCGACTTCCACCTCCAGAGCTTCCTCGTCACGCTCCTGACCGAGCAGATCGCCGGCTTCTACGACAACAAGACCAAGACCGTAAACCTCCTCGACTGGATCGAGCCCGAGGAGCAGAAGCCGGTCATGGCGCATGAGCTGACCCACGCCCTGCAGGACCAGAAGGTCGACCTGACCAAGTGGTCGGACGTCAGCCCGCAGGACATTGCCCGCACCGTGCAGGACGACAATCGCCACATCCAGGCGGATGAGGCCGACACCGCTCGCGAGGCAGTCGCCGAGGGCCAGGCCATGGTCACCTTTGTCGACTACACGCTGAAGCCGCTTGGAAAGACCCTGATGGATGCGCCTGAGCTGCTCGACCGCTTCAAGGAGGCCGCCTCCGACACCAGTGGATCGCCGGTGCTTGCCCGCGCCCCGCTCCTGCTGCAGGAGTCGCTGCTCTTCCCGTATAGCGAGGGCCTCAGCTTTGAGCACACCGTCATGCTGAAGGCCGGCCGCGAGGCTGCCTTTGCGGGCGCGCTCGCCACCCCGCCGACCTCCAGCTACGAGATCATGCACCCCGAGGCTTACCTGACCCACAAGCCCGTGCCGGTGCTCCGCATGCCGGATCTGCACCCGCTGCTCGACGCCGAGTACACCCCCTACGACGTCGGCGTGATGGGCGAGCTGGACGTGCAGATTCTGACCGAGCTCTTCGGCGGCAAACAGGTCGCCGAGGCGATCACCCCGGCCTGGAACGGCGGCATCTACTACGCGGCGCAGCGCAAGACGGCAACGACGCAGGCGGAGAAGGATTCGACCGCGTCGCTCACCCTGCTTTACTACTCGCGCTGGAAGACTCCGGACGCGGCAGTTGCCTTTGCGCGGGTCTACGCTGGTCACTTGGCGCGGCAGTACTCCGGCGTAAAGCGGCGGCAGAAGGACGAGGCCGATGCGGGTGAGCAGGTCTACTCGACCAGCGAGGGCGATACGCTGATCTCGATCAAGGGGTCGGATGTGTACGTCGGCGAGGGCCTCCCGCTTGCGCAGTCACGAACCGTGCGGGACCTGATCGCCGGCGCGCAGTCGAGCGGCCCGCTGCAGCTTGCCGGGACACGGCCTTTGACCGCGCCAACGCACGATCCCGCAATCGCGCTGTCACGAACGCTTTCGTCGTACGGCGTCATGAAGGCCGGCCTCAGGGCGGCTGAACGATATACTTCTGCAGGGCGGTAGACCCCGCAGATCCAAGGTAGTCAGATTCAGGTTCGTTAAGGAGAACAGGTGCAGAAGGCAGAGATTGGAATTATTGGTGGCAGTGGTTTGTACGCAATGCCCGGGCTTGAAAACATCCGCGAAGAGCGCGTCGAGACCCCCTTCGGCGACCCCTCCGACGCCTTCGTACTGGGCGACCTCGAAGGCCGCAAGGTCGTCTTTCTGGCGCGTCACGGCCGTGGTCATCGCATCCTTCCGTCTGAGCTGAACTTTCGCGCAAACATCTACGCGATGAAGGCGCTCGGCGTCGAGCGAATCCTTTCGGTCTCGGCCGTCGGCTCGCTTAAGGAAGAGCACAAGCCCACGGACTTTGTGCTGCCCGACCAGTTCATCGACCGCACCTTTGCGCGCATCGGCACCTTCTTCGGCGACGGCATCGTGGCGCACGTCGGCTTCGGTGACCCGGTCTGCCCGACCGTCGTCAAGACCTTCGCCGCAGCCTGCGAAGAGGTCGGCGTCGTCGGCAAGAGCGGCGGAACCTACGTCTGCATGGAAGGCCCGCAGTTCTCGACCCGCGCCGAATCGAACCTCTACCGCAGCTGGGGCGCGGACGTGATTGGCATGACCAACCTGCAGGAGGCCAAGCTGGCCCGCGAGGCGGAGATCTGCTACGCCACGATGGCGATGGTCACGGACTACGACTGCTGGCGCGAAGGACATGATGACGTCACGGTCGACCAGGTCGTCGCCGTGCTTCACCAGAATGCGGAGAACGCTGCGAAGGTCGTCAAGGCTGCAGTGGCCGGGCTGCCGAAGGAGCGCACCTGCGGCTGCGTGTCTGCGATGAAGTACGCCATCCTCACCGACCGCAAGGCGATCCCCGAGGCTACGAAGCAGAAGCTCGCACTGCTGCTCGAAAAGTACCTCTAATTTTTCTTTGACGATGATTGACTCCGCACACGCGGCAAGGACAGTTTGATGGCAATTCTCGTAGTAGGTTCGGTAGCGTTTGACAGCATCGAGACACCGCACGGCAAGGTGGATCGCGTGCTCGGCGGAGCGGCGACACACTTCGCGCTCGCGGCAAGTTTTTTCACAGACGTGCGCGTCATCGGCGTGGTCGGTGAAGACTTTATGCCGGAGCACGAGGCGATTCTGACGAAGCGCGGCATCGACACGCAGGGCATCGAGCATGCTCCCGGTCTCAGCTTTCACTGGACCGGCGAGTACAGCGGAGCGCTGAACGAGGCGAAGACCCTTGGCACGGATCTGAACGTCTTCGAGACGTTCGAGCCGAAGATTCCCGACGCGTATCAGGACAGCGAGTACCTCTTTCTCGCGAACATCGATCCTGTGCTGCAGGCGCGCGTTCGCAAGCAGATGCCGCACGTCAAGATGGTCTGCGGCGACACGATGAACTACTGGATCGCCGACCACGCGGCGAACCTTGCCGTCGTGCTGAAGGAGCTCGACGTGCTGCTGATCAACGACGGCGAGGCCCGCATGCTCTCCGGCCACCAGAACCCCGTCCGTGCTGCGAACAAGGTGCTGGCGATGGGGCCGAAGGCGCTCGTCGTCAAGCATGGTGAGTATGGTGCGACCGCGTTCTTCTGCGACCGCTCCTTCTCCAGCAGCACTAGCGTGACCGTACCCTTCCGCGCACCGGCGCTTCCGCTCGAAGAGGTCTTCGATCCGACCGGCGCGGGCGACTCCTTCGCCGGTGGCTTCTACGGCTACATCGCATCGCAGCCCGAACTGACCCCGGCGGTCTTCCGCACGGCGATGTTCTACGGCGGTGTGATGGGCTCGTTCGCGGTCGAAAAGTTTGGCACCGAGCGCATGCAGACGCTGACCCGCGAAGAGATCGAGCAGCGCTTCCAGCTGTTCCGGGAGATGTCGCACCTTGGCGTTTAGGCCGGCTCGACGCGATGCAGTCGCCCGGCGCCCGCTGACCGGGCGACCTGTCCGCGAGGCCGTCGTGCTTGGCGATCCGAACGAGGTCCGTCCAGCCACCCGGCAGGAGACCTTTCCGGTTGCGCTCGGCGCGGTGATCCTCGGCTTTCTCGCGCTGATCGTCTGTTACTCGCACGGTTACATGCTGCTCTATGGGGATGCGGTCGCACATCTTGCGATCGCGCGCCGCATCTTCGACTCCCGCAACCCCGGCCTCTCGCAGCTTGGCGGCGTGTGGCTCCCGCTGTCCCATATCATCATGCTTCCGTTCATCGGCAAGATGATGTGGTGGCAGAACGGCCTTGCCGGCGCTTGGCCTTCGCTCGCCTGCTACATTGCGGGCGTCGCAGGCTTCTATCGGCTCGCGCGCCGGCTCGTCATTCCGCGCTGGGCGTTTGCGTCGACGCTCTTCTACGCGCTCAATCCGAACCTGCTCTATCTCTCCGCCACGGCGATGACTGAGCCGCTCTTTCTCGCGCTGCTCATCTGGATGACGCTGCTCACCGCCGAGTGCGTCACCGCAATCCGGGAAGGCAAGTACGGTGCAACCTCAGGCCGCCTGCTCGGCCTCGGCCTGCTGATTGTTGCCTCTGTCTACACGCGCTACGACGGCTGGATCGCCGGTGCGCTGGTCTGGTGCATCCTCGCGTGGGAGCTTGCGCGACATCGTGCACTCCTGAAGCGCGTCGCGCCTGCCTTCGTGCTCTTCACCCTGCTCGCTGTCGCCGCCCCGCTCAGCTGGCTCGCGTACAACCAGCACTTCTACCACGATCCCTTCGACTTCATGCGCGGCCCGTACTCGGCTGCGGCCATCGAGAAGAAGACCTCGCCTCCCGGGTCGAAGCACTACCGCGGCTGGCACAATCCCGGCTGGGCGCTGCTGTTTTACACGCGCACGGCGCAGGTCGATGCGGTCGCATGGGAGATCGGATTCGCGGTGCTGCTCGCCGCGCTGATCGGCCTGGTCAGTGTCGTCCGACGACACCTCCAGACTGCGTCGCTTCTGCTCTGGATGCCGCTGCCGTTTTATATCTATTCGATCGCGTACGGCTCGGTCCCGATCTTCATTCCCCAGCTCTACCCGCACTCCTTCTATAACGCTCGCTACGGAATGGAGATGCTGCCTGCGCTTGCGCTCTTCTGCTTCGTCGCCATTGCTGCACTGGAGCAGCGCCTCCGCAGCTCGAAGCCACTGGCCGCAAAGCTGATGGAGCCGATCGTTCTTGTGCTGATCGTCGCGAACACCAGTGCGATGATGTACTTCGTACCGCTCGTTTTGAAGGAGGGAATCGTCAACGCTCGCACACGCGTCCCGTTCGAGGCGGCGATCGCACGTGAGATCGAAAAGCTACCGGCCGGCGCTCCGATCCTGATGTACAACTCCGACCACGTCGGCGCGATCCAGACTGCCGGGATTCCGCTGAAGCAGACGCTGAACGAGGGCGACTGGGACACCTGGCATCCGGCTCTTGAAGCTCCCGCGACACACGCCGCCTACATCATCGCCATCGCCGGCGACCCGGTGTCGAAGGCAGTCGACGCGCACCCCGAAAACCTGACGGAGCTGACCGTCCTCTGCTCGACGGGCCAGCCCTGCGCGCGGATCTACCAGTCGAATGCTTACGTTCCGCCAGCCGCCGGAGCGCGACCCTAGAGGGAAGCTGGTACCCTTTCCCATACCATGTTCGCGCCCTCCAGCTTTCACTTCAGCACGATCGACCAGGAGCTGCTCTCAAGCGGCACCGCAAGCCGTCTGCTGATGGCCTGCGCGATGGGGGGTGCGATCGGCGTGGAGCGGGAGTGGCGGCGCAAGGCCTCCGGTCTACGGACGAACATGCTCATCTGCCTGGCCTGCGCGTTCTTCACGCTGCTCTCCGCGGTGCTGGCGGGCGAGGGTAATCCGGATAAAGGGCGCGTGGCGTCGAACATCGTGCAGGGCATCGGATTTCTAGGCGCGGGCCTGATCCTGCATTCGCGCAATCGCGTGCTCGGGCTGACCAGCGCGGCGACGGTCTTTGTGGTCGCTTCGATCGGGATGGCATGCGGTGCGGGGCTGTACCTTGAGGCCGCACTGGCTACTGCGATCACACTGGTCGCGCTACAGTTCATCGGGCTGGCGGAGTCGCGGATCGGATGGAAGCGCTACCCGCTGATCTACGAGGTTCGCGGCCGGGACCAGGCCCCCATGATCGAGATCGTCCTGGAGGTACTCGACCGCGCCGGAGAGCGCCTCAACATTATGGAGCGGGCGAACGTCGGGACCATCGAGCGCGTCGTCTTCCTCGTGACCGCCGAGCAGAAGAAGCATGAGCGCCTGCTGGCGGAGTTGAAGACCAGCGATCTTTTGGACCAGGTGATCGCCTTCCGCGACACCGAAGAGGAGTAGGAGAACGATGATCCGTTTCGTAAAGGCGCACGCCTGCGGCAATGACTTTCTTGTAATGGACGAGGCCGTAGCGCAGGGCCGCCACCATGCCGCGCTCGCCCGCCGGCTCTGCTCACGCAACACCAGCATCGGAGCGGATGGCATCGAGTTCCTCGACCGCCGCGCTGGAGGCGAACTCTTCCTCCGGCTCTTCAACGCGGACGGCAGCGAGGCCGAGCTCTCGGGCAATGGAACGCGCTGCGTCGCAGCATGGCTCGCGCAGAGCGAAGGCCTCACGGAGGTGGCGCTCGGAACGCACGGCGGCGTGCGCACCTGCCGTGTCGTCGAAGCGACGGACCCGACCTACCGGATCGAGAGCGGCATGGGCATCCCGCGCGTGATGCAGCGAACGATCGAGCTCCCCGGCGTCGGCAATGTTGAAGGCGCGATGGTCAACGTCGGCAATCCCCACTTCGTCCTCTTCGTCGACACCGACGACTTCAGCGCGCACGGCCTGCCGTGGCAGGAGCTCGGCGAGCGCATCGCGACCAGCCCGCTCTTCCGCTTCGGCACCAACGTGGAGTTCGTCCGCGTCCTCTCCGACAGCGAGATTGCCTTCCGGATCTACGAGCGCGGCTGCGGCCCGACGACCTCCTCGGGGACAGGAACCTGCGCCTCCTCAGCCGCTGCCATGGCGCTACGCGGCGTGCATCGCGAGCTGACCGCTGTTGCCCAGGGCGGAACGCAGCAGACCGTCTGGCCCGCTGCCGATGCACCGATGCTGCTGACCGGGCCGGCAGAGATCATCTGCACCGGCGAGGCCTTCGAACTGTGAATGAACTGATCAAGCCACGCGCGCTCCGTGCCGGCTCCAGGCTGGCTGTGCTCTCACCTGCGAGCACGCCGAAGCCCGAGCTTGTAGAGCGTGGCATGGCCCGCCTGCAGCAGCTCGGCTACGAGACCGTCCTCTCGCCGCACGCGCTCGACCGCGGCCCGCTGTACTACGCCGGAGCGCTCGAAGACCGGCTCAGCGACCTTCATGCAGCCTTCGCGGAACCGACGATCGACGGGATCATCTGCACGCGCGGCGGCTGGGGCTCGGCGGAGCTGTTGCCATATCTCAATGCAGACTTGATCCGTGCGAATCCGAAGCCCTTCATCGGCTACAGCGACCAGACGTCGCTGCAGATCTGGCTCCGCAACGAGGCCGATCTGATCTCGTTTTATGCTCCCATGGTCGCCGCTGATTTTGCCCGGCCGGATGGCGCAGAACTCGCCAGCTGGGCTTGCCTGCAGGGTGCAGCGGCATGGTCACTGGGAGAGGAAGACGGCCTCCGCATCCTCCGGCCCGGAACCGCTGAAGGGCGCCTCGGTGGCGGCTGTTTCAGTATCTTCGCCGAGGCGATCGGCACCCCCTACGCCCCGCGTCCGGAGCAGGGCATTCTCTTCCTCGAAGACATCGGGACCAAGCCCTACCAGTGGGATCGCATGCTCGTCCATCTCCGCTACGCCGGCCTGCTCGAAGGTGTGCAGGGAATCGTCTTCGGCGACATGCAGCAATGTGTCGCGCCGGAGGAGATGGACCTGCTCGAGCGCGCTGTCCTGCATGCGCTCCGCGACTTCTCGGGTCCGATCGCAATCGGCTTGCGCAGCGGCCATGTCAACGCGCCGAATGTGACGCTCCCGCTAGGCGTCCGTGTGCGGTTGGACTGTACGGCAGGGGAGACCCCGAAGCTGCACTTCCTCGAAGCCGCCGTCACCGTCTAGACTTCAGGTTGGAACTCATGAACACGAAAAAACATATCCATCTGATTGGCGTCTGCGGAACGGCGATGGCCTCGCTCGCCGGGATGCTCAAGGAGCAGGGCCACCACGTCACCGGCTCGGATGCCGCTGCGTATCCGCCGATGAGCGACATGCTTGCCACGCTCGGCATCGCCATCCACGAGCCCTATGCCGAGGCGAATCTCACGCCACGCCCTGACCTTGTCATCGTCGGCAACGCCATCTCCCGCGGCAACGTGGAGCTTGAGCACGTCCTCGATACGCGCATCCCCTTCACCTCGATGGCGGCGGTCCTGCACGACGAGTTTCTGCCCGGCCGCGAGTCGCTCGTCGTCTCCGGAACCCACGGCAAGACCACGACGACCAGCATGCTGGCGTGGATCTACGAGGTCGCCTCGCAGATCGACCCCGCGCTCGCGCCGTCGTTCCTGATCGGCGGCGTCGCCGAGAACTTCGGCACCAGCTTCCGCGTCCGGCCTACGCGACCCTTCCTGCTTGAGGGCGACGAGTACGACACCGCCTTCTTCGACAAGGGACCGAAGTTCCTCCACTACTTCCCGGACGCGGCCGTCCTGACGCACGTCGAGTTCGACCACGCCGACATCTATCCCGACCTCGAAGCGGTCAAGACCGCCTTCAAGCGGCTGATCAATCTCATCCCCCGTCGCGGCCGCGTCGTCGCCTTCGACGCCAGCGAGAATGTCAGCGAGTGTGTCGCAAAGGCATTCTGCAGAGTCGAGCGCTACGGCTTCGCGGAGGATTCGCACTGGCGGGTCTCCGGTCTGCGCCACGAGGGGACGACGAGCTACTGGCGGCTCGACCAGAAGGGCAGCTTCTTCGCAGACCTCGCGCTCCCCATGGCCGGCGAGCACAACGCGCTCAACGCTACCGCCGCCGCTGCCATCGCCGCCGGCCAGGGCGTGCCGACTGCGGCTATCGTCGAGGCGCTCGCTACTTTTCGCAGCGTCAAGCGGCGGCTCGAGGTCCGGGCCGAGGTGGCGGGCGTCACCATCATCGACGACTTCGCGCACCATCCCACGGCTATTCGCGAGACCCTGCGGGCACTGCGCAGCGCCTATCCGGGACGCCGCCTCTGGGCAGTTCTCGAGCCGCGCTCAAACACGCTGCGCCGCAACGTCTTCGAGGCCGACCTGGTCGAAAGCCTCGCGCTCGCCGACAAGACGCTCCTCGCCGCCGTCTTCAAGTCCGAGAGCATCCCTGTGGCGGAGCGCCTCCACCCGGAGCACGTGGTCGACGCGCTGCAGGCTCGCGGCATCTCCTCTGCGGTCTGTGCCGATGCCGGCGAGATCATCACGACGCTCGTCCCGCAGCTTCTGCCCGGGGATGTCGTCGCGATTCTGTCGAACGGCGGCTTCGACGGGATTTACACGAAGCTTCCGAAGGCCATCCAGCAGGCGGAGCCAGTCGCGCAGCCGCGATAGACTAACCCTGTATGTTTGCCACGCTGAAGCTGCTCGCGGTCTATCTCACCTTCGGTCCCATCGCGGGCATCCTCGGCATCCCCTACACGCTGCTCGTGGGGGATATCAGCCGGCTCTATCGGATCGCCATGTGGATTGTGCGAACCGGTGTGCGCGCCGCCGGGATCAAAGTAATCGTCACCGGCCTCGAGAATGTTCCCGCCGGCCAGAGCTGCATCTTCATGAGCAACCATGTCTCGAACCTCGACCCGCCGGTCGTTCTGCCCTCGCTGCCCGGGCGCTCGTCCGTGCTGCTGAAGGCCGAGCTGATGAAGATCCCGATCCTCGGTACCGCCATGCGCATGGCAAAGTTCGTCCCCGTCGAGCGCGCCAACAAGCGCGAGGCCGCCCAGGCCAGCGTCGTCACGGCCGGCGACGCGCTCCGCTCAGGGCTGCATATTCTGGTCTTTCCCGAGGGAACCCGGTCGCTCGATGGCCGGCTTTCGACCTTCAAGAAGGGGCCGTTCTATCTCGCCCAGCAGACCCAGGCGCCCATCATCCCGGTCGCCGTGTCAGGTACGCAGGCGATGATGCGGAAGGGAAGCGCGGCCATCACGCCTGGCATCGCGCGCGTCCAGCTGCTCGCGCCGATCGATCCAACGCAGTTCGCGACCCGCGAGGAGATTCTGCAGGCCGTCCGTCGCGCCATCGCCGAGGTGCTTCCGCCCGAGATGAAGCCGTCAGAGATCCCGGCTCCTGCTATTTGATGAAGGGTTTGTAGCCGTCGCCGTCCAGCTTCAGCAGCATTGCCTGGGCGTCCTTGCGGTCGGCAAACGGCCCGATCTGCACGTGGAAGAAGCTATCCTTCGCCTCACGCCGGATGACCGGCTTGTACCCCTTGCGGTTCAGCGCGGCGACCAGTGCGTCGGCATCGCCCTGTCGCGAGGGGGCTGAGACCTGAACGACAAACTGCCCGGCAGGCGTCGCTGATTCTGTCGGAGCGACAGCCACCGGCTTCGGCGCAACCTCGGCTACCTTCGTCGTCTCCTTGACGGCGGCCGGCTGCTTCGCCGCCTTCACAGGAGGTGCCGCGGGCTCTTCGGCCTGCGTGTCCGATGCGGCGTCCGGCTGGGCTGAGCCCGGAGCTTTGAAGCCGCTGAAGTCCTGCTTGGTCTCGGCTGGCGCTACGGCCGCCACCGCCGGCGGTGCCGAGTGACGGCCCAGTGAGTAGCCAAAGCCAAAGAAGGCCGCGCAGATCAGCGCAAGCGCGAGAAAGATGCCGACGATGGTCGCGGTTCCAAGCGAGATCTCCCGCTCCGCGTCGTCTGCGTCATGCATATCGTGTCTGTCTCGATCCAGGTTCAAGCATTACCTCCCGAAAGATCCCCCTGCTCTGATCGTGCGCTGGCGGGCTGAGCCGCCGGTGCAGAAGGGACGAGCGTGCGGTTCAACAGGTTCATAAGCTCCATGGGGAGCGGAAAGACGATGGTCGTGTTCTTCTCGACGCCGATCTCGGTCAGGGTCTGGAGATAGCGCAGCTGCAGCGTCATGGGCTGGGTCGCCATCAGGGCGGCGGCCTCGACCAGCTTTGCGGCGGCGTTGAACTCTCCCTCGGCGTGGATGATCTTGGCGCGGCGCTCACGCTCTGCCTCGGCCTGCTTCGCCATGGCGCGGAGCATCGTCTCGGGCATATCGACCTGCTTCACCTCGACCGAGACGACCTTGACGCCGAACGGTGAGGTGTGGCCGTCGATCAGGGTCTGGATGCGCATGTTCAGCGCCTCGCGGTGCGCCAACAGCTCGTCGAGATCGACCTCACCCAGCACCGAGCGCAGCGTCGTCTGGGCAAACTGCGAGGTCTGGTAGACGTAGTTGGCCACTTCGATCACGGCCTTGGTCGGGTCGACGACCCGCAGCGTAATGACTGCGTTGACCTTCAGGGTGACGTTGTCGCGGGTGATGACGTCCTGCGGCGGAACCTCCATCGCCTCCTGGCGAAGGCTGATCCGCACGATCTGGTCAAGTGGGCGGAAGACCAGCACGATTCCCGGCCCGGCCGCCGCCTCGCGAACCCGCCCAAGGCGGAAGATCACGCCTCGCTCATACTCTTTCAGGATCTTGATGGAGTTGAGGACGTAGAGTACGACGATGGCGATGGCAACTAGGGCGGGGAGCGGCATGATGTAGCCTCGGGCGGACGCGCCTCCACCCGCTCTCAAGCAATACGGCGAAGGCGCCTTGGATGTTCCAGGTTAGAAGTGGATGTAGAAGCCGACGGCCGGCTCCGTAGAGATCTGGCGCTGCTTGATGGTCAGGTAGTTCTGGCCGAAGTCCGGTGCGAGAAAGAAGACCTGCCGAAACTGGGCCCGAAGACCGAAGTGCGGGTTGACGATCGATTCTTCAACGCCGGCGTCGTAGTAGTACGCCATGCGTGCCTGCGTCGGGAGACCCTGTCCACCGTTCGGCGTCGCCTTGAACTCGTTGACGCCGAGACCACCGCCAACAAAGGGCTGAAGCCCGAAGACGCGGGGCGCGTGTGCAACGTAGCCGAGGGAGTACTCGTTCGCGTTCGTCTGCGCTCCACCGTTGATGTAGGAGGAGAAGTTCTGCGTGTAGCGCGCG
>CAZZZQ010000051.1:0-11780 GCA_964658405.1 uncultured Sphingomonas sp. | reverse complement strand
AATATGACGCTCCGTGCTTTCTCTGTATAGCGTTCGAACATGTTCCCCCTTCAAACCCCGGCAGCTGCACGGGCCCGAAGGCACATACAGCGCCATTGATCCAGTCAGATCCATTCACATCCCGGACAAGATCGCCCGGAACCCTCAGGCTGCTGCCAACAGGCGGAGCATCCATCAACTCTTACTACTACTAGTGTATGCGTAGCTTCCCACCGGGCAAAACCCAGGCGAAAACTTGTGTTCACCCTACACGAATAAGCATTGGACGATCCATGTGTAAATCTAGTACGCATCCAGCAGGGAGCCTAGATTGATTCTCCCGCCTCGCAGCACCTCAGTACCGTGGATCCATCCAAGCCAGAACGCCCGAGCAGGCTCGCCCAAGCCCTGTCATCCCGCGAAGTCAAAGGACCTGCGGTGCTCTCCTTCCAACTCACAAGGAAGGTCTACCCCCGCAACTCCTCAACCAGCCTCCCATCCCGCAGCCGCAGCATCCGGTCACATCGCCCGGCAAACTCCACATTATGCGTGACCAGGACGCTCGAAAGTCCATGCGCCTGGTGCAGTCGCTGGATCAGCCCGAAGATCACCTCGGCCGTCTTCCCATCCAGATCTCCCGTCGGCTCGTCCGCCAGCAGGAGCCTCGGCTCCGTCACCAGCGCCCGCGCCAGCGAGACCCGCTGCTGCTCCCCTCCGCTCAGCTCGCCCGAACGGTGGTCCGCCCGATCGCCCAGCCCAACCTCACCCAGCCAGATCAGTCCCCTCCGCATCGCCTCGGACCGCTTCGTCCCCCGAGCCAGCAGCGGCATAGCCACATTCTCAAGCGCCGTAAACTCCGGCAGCAGGTAGTGAAACTGCCACACATACCCGATATCCCGGTTCCGGAACTCCGCTGCCTGGCGCTTGCTGAACGAGCTCAGCCGCGTCTCCCCGCACCATACCTCACCCGAGGCCGGCGTATCCAGCGCCGCCAGCAGGTGCAGCAGGGAGCTCTTGCCCGTCCCGCTCTCCCCGATGATCGACACCATCTCGCCCTGTAGCACCGTCAGGTCCAGCCCGCGGAAGAGCTCCAACTGCCCGCGTCCGGTCGTGTAGGTTTTGCTCAACCCGACGGCCCGCATCACCGCCGGAGGATCCGGCACCATCCTCGGCAGCGGCTCGAGCGACCCGCCATCATCAAACTTCACCGTTGGCTCACTCATAGCGCAGGGCCTCCGCCGGCAGCACCCGTGCCGCCGAGCTCGATGGATACAGCGTCGCCACCAGGCTCACACCAAGACTCACCGCCGCCACAATCAGCGCATCCCGCAGCGTAGGCGCAAACGGCAGATAGTCGATTGAGTAGACCGAAGCGTCCAGCCGGATAAACCGGTAGTGCCCGCCCGCCCAACTCAGCCCGTACCCGACCAGCATCCCCAACACGGTCCCGACGACCGAGATCAGCAGCCCCTGGAAGAGGAAGATGCGGCGCACCTGCTCCGCCCGGACGCCAAAGCTCATCAGCACGGCGATATCGCGGGTCTTCTCCATCACCATCATGGTCAGCGCAATCAGGATATTCAACGCCGCCACACAGACGATCAGGGCCAGCACGATAAAGGTCACGACCTGCTCCAGCTTCAACGCGCGGAAGAGCTCGCGATTCTGCTCCATCCAGTTCGTCGCCTGAAACCCCTTGCCGGCCGCCGCCTCGATCTCCTGCCCGATCACGTTCGCGCGATAGAGATCGTCGACCTTGAAGCTGATGACCGAGATCAGGTCCGGCTCCGAGAACAGCCGCTGCGCATCCGCCAGACGGACGAACGCATAGCTCGAGTCATATTGATAGAAGCCCGAGCTGAAGATCCCGACCACGCGGAACCGCTGATAGCGCGGCACCAGTCCAAGCGGCGTCAGCTCACCCTGCGGACTCGTCACGAGAACCGTGTCGCTCACCTTCGCCCCCAGGGTCTCCGCCAGATCCTTTCCGACGACGATCGGAGGCAGCGCCTGCTGCTCCGGTCCCTGCGTCTCCACAGCCTTGAGCTCGTCGGATGATCCGTCATGCACCGCCTGCAGCAGGTTCCCGATCGTCCGCTCATCCTGCGGAATAATACCCTTGATCAGGCCGCCGCCGCTCCGCGCCCCGCGCGAGATCAGCACCTGCCCATACAGCCCGGGTGCCGCCGCCGTTACATGCGGAAGATGCCGCAGCCGCTCCAGCAGGGGCCGCCAATCGCGAATACCGTCGCCGGCGATCCGCATCAGGTCGACGTGCGCGGTCGAGCCGACCAGCCGCTCCTGCAGCTCGCTCCGCATGCCGTTCGTGATCGCCAGCGCGATAATCAGCGACGCCACGCCCGCCGCTACGCCGATGACGGAGATGGCCGTGATCACCCCCACCACCGCCTGCCGTCGCTTGGCCCGCAGGTACCGCGCCGCTATGAAGAGCTCAAATCGCATCGTGTCCAAGCTTACTATCTGCCGGACGGTACGTTAGTGCACCATCACCCGCGGCAGGTTCCAGTGGAGCGAGACCGCCACCATCCGCAGCGTGAAGCACGCCGCGCCGCCGAGGCTCATCGCCACGCCCCGCGGAAGCTTAACCTTTAGCAGCAGCACCATGACGATCGCCCCGGCCAGCGCTGCCGACGCGTACACATCGGAGTTCAGCACCCCCGGCACCCGAGCCAGCAGGACGTCGCGCACCGTTCCGCCGCCCACACCGGTGATCGCGCCCATCACGATTGCCAGCAGCGGATGAATCTCGTACTCGAGCGCCTTCCCGACGCCTGCCATTGCAAACAGCGCCAGCCCGGCGGCGTCGAGCGTCACCATTAGACCCGGTGGCACGCGCTGGACATATTGGTAGAAGAAGAAGACCGCAAATCCACCGGTCAGCGCCGTCGCCGCATAGCGCCAGTCTCGGATGCTGTTCGGCGGGACCGCTCCGATCAGTACATCGCGAATCACGCCACCGCCCAGCGCTGTCGCGAACGCCAGCACCAGTAGCCCGAGCAAATCTAGTTCGGCACGGATCGCCGTCATTCCGCCCTCGATCGCGAAGACGAACGTCCCTACCAGGTCGACGATCAGCAGGACGAGATCCTGCCTGTACTTCGGGAACCAGGCCTTGACGCTGCGCACTACCGCACCACCGCCTTCACCGAGACGACGTTCTCGTAGCGGTCATACACGCGCACCGCCACCAGGTGCTCCTTCGCGTCGGCAACCTTCCCGGCGGGGACTGGAACGGGGGCGACAAAGTCATACCGCTCCGTCTTTCCGTCCGAGAGCAGTCCGACCGGCTCCACATACTGCCATGGTCCGGCATCGACCGAGTACTCCGCATGCGCAATGGGAGAGGTCGCATCCCGCACCTCAAGCTTCACATGAACGCCCACCCCATGCGGTCCGCTCTCGATCGTCGCCGTCAGCGGCTCAGGGACTGGCGGGGTCGTGTCAATCACGAAGACCTCGCTCGCTTTGTCGCTGGTCAGCGCCTCTGCATCCGTGTGGACCGGCGCATCGCTCGCCACCACCTGCACCGTATAGCTCCCATCCGGCAGCAGGGAGGCGTCGAAGCTGTAGAACCGGTCGGAGATCTTGTCCTTCAGCAGGTGCCAGTTCGCCTCACCCACGCCCTTGTAATAGACCGCGAACATCAGGTCATCACCGTTGTCATCGTGCGCGCTCCACCGCGCCGTCACCGCCGCCTTGTCCTTCTGGGCGGCCAGCGGACCTGCATTCGAGTCGGTCTGGAAGCTCAGCACCGGCGTCGCCGGACCTGGCGTCGGCAGGCTGATCTGTACCACCCCGCCAGCCGCCAGCGGATTGCTCGCAGCCACCCTGGCCCCCGGCTGTACCACGACCTCGTCGACCACCGGAGCCACATTAGCCTGCAGATAGTTCAGCCCCACCGCATCGACTGTCCCGCCCTCACGTAGTACCGCCTTCCACTGGGCAAATCGAGCCGCAGGAACCCCTACCGTCACTGCATCGGGCGACACCTTCGTCCACTCACTCCAACCCATCAGAGGGCTCTCGACATTGCCGCTCCGCACGTACAGATCGAAGGCTGACCTCTGCTCCGCCCTTACCTCCGCATGGCCCCACTGCGCGAAGCCCTGCGCGTCGAAGACTGTGCTCGTATAGATCGCCGGCGACGTCACACGGTCGCGCACCTTGAAGACCTTCCCGCTGTTGCTCGTCGCCACCAGCAGCCCATCCTTCACCGGCGCAAACGCCATCCCCTGCGCCGACTCCAGGTGCGCCTCGTCGGTAAAACGCCCCGGCGTCTCCGTGTCCACGCGATAGATTCGCCCGCGATTTCCCGTAGCCGCAAGCAGGGAACCGTTGCGGAACGCCAGCGCGTACACCACGTCCTCCCGCAGCGTGAGCAGCTTTGAAGGAGCGCCGCCAGCCTTGATCCGGTAGATCTCAGATCCCTCCGGCACCAGCGTATTTGCGCTCGCCGCGGTTGCCGATCCTGGCTGCACGAAGGTGAAGCTCACCCCGACGCTCCCGGTCACGGGTAGCGGTGGCAGTGAGGACGGGCCCTTGCCACCAACGCCCGCTGCAAAAAGATCTCCGGCAGCATCGATCGCCAGTGCGGTGATCTCCCGCTTCGGCGCCGCAAAGACGGCGAACGGCTTCGCATTCGGCTGCGTCGTCGGAATCCTGTAGATGACACCCGACCCGTCAGAGCCCGCCCACAGCGTCCCGTCCTTCGAAATCAGCAGGCAACGAATATGCTGGTCGGTCGTACGAAAGAGCACCTCTGCCTTGCCGCCGTTCTTTGGAACCCGGTAGACCATCGCAGGCGCACCCGCCGCGACAAAGATGCTATCCGCACCCTCGACCACATCCCAGAGGTACTTCGGCTTCTCCTCCGTCGTCGCAGGATCAAACAAGACCGTCGGCGCACCACCGCCCGCCGGGATCCGGTAGAGCTTTCCGTCCGGCGATGTGGTCGCAAGGATGGAGCCGTCGCCGGCAACTCGTATCGCCTGCACTCCAAGCTCTTTGCCTTCAAAAATCTTCGTCGTGCGCCCATCCGGTGCAATCTTCATTACGACGGCACCCCCGCCGGCCGTCCCCCCGAGACCGGCGTAACCGTTGCCCTCCGCATCCGCCGCCAGCGACCAGGTGTAGCTCCCGCCCGTCGTCGCCAGCAGGGAGGTCGCCGGTCCAGCCTCCAGCCGGCCATCGCTCCGGATCGCCACTCCCTCGGAGGTCCCCTTGGCCAGGTCGTCGTACCGATCCACCGTCCATAGCTTTGTTCCCTGCGCTATCCCAAGCGGCGCGAGCCCAACCATCACAGCCATTCCAGCCAAAAACGTTCGCATCATCGTGCCCTTGAGTCTAAAGCACCCACGAAAACGGGCGGAAGCCGAAGCCCCCACCCGTCACTACGTTCCTGTCATCCCGAGCGCAGTCGGAGGACGAGCGTCGCTTAGTTCGCCAGCACCGCGCGATAGCGAACCTGGTTCTTCTTCACGCGAGACACGGCATCGTTTGCCTTGGCCATGGGGAAGCGCTCCGTAATTGCTTTGACGTTATGCCGGGCCGCTACGTCCAGCATCTCGTGCAGGTCACGCGGGCTACCGGTCGGGCTGCCGCAGATGCCCTTCTGACCGCCGATCAGCGAAAACGCCTGGATCTGGATCGGAGACGGCGGTACACCAACGACGCACATTGTGCCCTTCGGCCGCAACGCATTCACATAGGCCTGCCAGTCCTGGTCAGCACTGACGGTCGAGAGCAGGAAGTCGAACGATCCCGCCACCTTCTTCAGGGAGCCGGTGTCGCGTGTGTGGATGAAGTGGTGAGCGCCCAGTGCCTTGGCCTCTTCCTCCTTATCCTTCGAGGTCGAGAACGCCGTTACCTCTGCGCCGAACGCCTTCGCAAACTGCAGCCCCATGTGTCCAAGGCCGCCGATGCCGATGATTCCAACGCGCGATGAGGGGCGAACGCCGCCATTACGCAGAGGGCTGTATACCGTAATTCCGCCGCAGAGCAGGGGAGCGACATTTTCGCTCTCGAGCACGTCGGGAACCGGAATCGCGAACTTGGAGTTCACGCGAATGCTGTCGGCATAGCCCCCGTTCCGGCCAATGCAGGTGGGCTGCGACTTCGCACAGAGGTGTTCATCACCCTGGCGGCACCACTCGCAGATCCCGCAGCTATCGGCCTGCCAGCCCACACCAACCCGCTCCCCCATGACGCGGTCCTTCACGTCTGAACCGAGCGCCGTGACCGTTCCAACAATCTCGTGGCCGGGGATAAACGGGTACTTGCTGAGCCCCCAATCGTTATCGATCAGGTGGACGTCACTGTGGCAGACGCCGCAGTGGGAGATACGAATCTCCACCTCATTCGCCTTCAACTCTCCGGCGTCGTATTTATATGCGAGCAGTTGCGCGCCGGCAGCATGCACGGCTAAACCATGGATTGCATTCATCTGAGATCTCTTCCTTTTGCCCGTCGTCGATTGCCCGCGAACCCTTTGATGCTACAACACCCGCCTACCCAGTTTTGCAGACTCCCGCGTCGGTGTCGGAAACCAACCGGAAATCCAGTGGACGCTCCGGGAAGTCAGCCGCTTATCGTACGATCAGCCGAATGACATGCGATCCTGTCACCGCATAGCCCGTCTCCTGCGAGCCCAACTCCAACGCGCTTTCCCCTGAAAGCTGCATCTGCTGATCTTCCTTCAGCGGCTCGAGGACGTTCGCCATCGAAAGCGGAATCTCGGCCAGGCCACCGCTGGGCAGCATCGCCTGCGGGCTATGCTCCAGGAGCGTCACGTAAACTCGGTCGTTGGCATGGTCGCGGTTCATCGCGGCAACGGTGTCCGCCAGCCCGATTGCATGCTGCCCGACGGCCGCATTGGGATTCGTCAGCCGGTCAATCATCCCGCCGTCACTCACGACCAGCCGTACCGTGCCCGGCGAGAGACTCTTTGGCAGCGTGACCGGGATCCGCATCACCCGTGCCGTCCCCCGGTATGGATGCAGAACCGCCTCAATCACGATCGTCGCACCTGGCCTCGCATCCATCGTCTCGCCTCGTGCGGACTCGATCACCGCCGTCAGCCTCGAGGGCCTTGCCTCCATGTGCAGGCTTAGCCCGATGACGACAGGCCGCTCCGCCGTATTCTCATAGACCTTGCTGAAGCGCTCGTTGATGTAGAGCGCGGCGCTGACTGCTCCCGTTCCCTGGACGGTCGGCGCCATCAATCCTTGCAGCCGAATTGGGGCTTCGCCTTTTACGGTCAACGTCCCCGTCAGCCGATAGCTCTGCTCCGCCGCCGCGGCATTCGTTCCCTGCAGCGTCTGGTAGACCGAACTCAGCATGGCCTGGGGCGTAAGCTGGCGGTCGTCGAGCACCTCCAGGTGGAAGGTCCTGCTCTTCTCCGGACCAACGACCTCGACGCTGACCGGGATCATCCGTGCATCCACCCCGAACTGGCCCAGGATCGCCGAAGCCCGATCCTCCGTGAAGGAGCCGACCGTTTCCGTTGTATTGACAATCTTGAAGGCATTGAGCGGTGACGGAAGTGTGGCTACGACCACTGCTTTCGTCATCGGCATCGAGACCGAACCATTCTGCGTGATCGGATGGCCGCAGGCCAGCAGGCGCTTCGGATCCACGTAGGTCACGGTGCACGTTCCAGCGATCGAAAGGTCTCCCCGGACGAGAACAGCACTGACCGCAGACCCCGGACTAAGTGGCTCCGGCTGCTTCGCCTCTGCGTCAGACCCGCCAAGTCCGGCCACGGGAACGAGACCCATCGCGCGGAATCGATCTCCGAACCGGTCGACCGTCTCCTGGCTGAAGCCGGAGAAGATGAGCGGCGTCTCCATCGGCTGCATCTCCGGCTGGCCGTCAGCCGCAGCTTTCTGCCCATTGCCGGTCTCCGGGGTATCGCGTACGTCCAGCATCTCCGCGATCGGCGTGATCCCCGCAATCGGCTCCTTGCTGAACTGACCGATCCGGTAGCTGAGCGCGCCGACCAGCCGGCCATCAATATAGACGGGGCTTCCGCTCATTCCGGCGACGACGCCCGTATACTCCGGCTTCTCGCCATGGAGGCGGGCGAGGATCATGTCGCGGCCCGGCCCGAGGGAATTCTTCAAGACGCCCAGGATCTCCACCTGCATCGGCTCCGGCAGGACGCCTTCGAAGACCGTGTACGCGATGCCCCTCTGGCCGCGCCGGATCTCGGCGAGCGGGAAGAAGCGCGTCTCCTTCGGTGGCCCTGCTTCGGTCGCCTGGCCCACGGATGACAGAGAACCGCCGGGCAGCGTCCAACTCAGCACGATGCCGCAGAGAGCCAAAGCTGTTTTGAAGGATGTTCTGGAGGGACGCTTCACCAGTACAGACTAGAGCGTTCCCGTCCGATCGCAAAACCTGACCCCCAAGCACTGCCGGGAGCTCAGAATTCGGAGTAAAGTTTCAGATGATGACCCCCAAATGTGCCGTCACCCCGCCCTCTGCCGCCTGCCATGCTCCGGGTCGCTCCCTGCACTTCGGTCGAAACCTTTGTCTCGGGCTGCTGTTGTTCGCGACGATTCCTGTGATCCAGCTTCGCGCCCAGGCCCCCGCGGCGACTCCCCAGCAGCAGAAGCCCGCCGAGCCGGTGCCCGATGAGGCCGGTCCGCAGACCGATAACGGTTCCATCATCCTTAAGAAGAAGAAGGATGCGGACGAGCCGCCTCCGCCTGCCGCTCCCGAGCAGCCCAAGGCCAAGAACCCGAACAACGACACCTACTCGCTGCGCGTCGACGTTCCCATCGTCAACCTGGACGTCAACGTCGTCCTCGACAAGACGCACCAGTTCGTACCGGGGCTGAAGGCCGGCAACTTCCTCGTGCTGGAGGACGGGGTAGAGCAGCAAGTGCAGAGCGTCCGCCTCGCCCAGACCCCCATCACGGCGGTCATGCTGCTGGAGTTTGCGGCCAACAGCTACCGCCTGATCTACGACATGCAGAACGCGTCGTACAGCTTCTTCCGCTCACTGCGTCCCGATGACTACATCGCCGTCATCACCTTCGATCTCCGCACGCACATCCTCACCGACTTTACGAACAACAAGGATGTCGTCGCCCAGGCGCTCCAGACCCTGACCATCCCGGGCTTTTCGGATACCAACACCTTCGACGCTCTCTACGAGACGCTCGACCGCGTCAGCCGCATCGAGGGTCGGAAATACATCGTCCTCATCGGATCAGGTCGCGACACATTTTCGAAGATCAACCTCGACAAGATCCTCGCGAAGATCAAGGCCACCCCCAACGTCACCATCTTCACGATCGGAACGGGTGCCTTTATGAACGAGATGTACGGTGGACGCGGCGGTATGAGCGGCGGCATCCGCGACCTGAATTACCTGCAGGCTCAGAATCAGCTCAAGACCTTCGCCTCGATGACCGGCGGCCTCAGCTTCAGCCCCATCTTCCAGGGCGCACTCCCGGACGTCTTCGCGCAGATCAACGATTCGATCCGCAACCAGTACATCGTCACCTACCGGCCAACCAACACGAAGAACGACGGCAGCTACCGCAAGGTCAAGGTGCTCCTGGTCGATAGCGAAGGCCACCCGATGCAGATGCAGGACGAGAAGCACAAGCCGCTGAAGTACTCGATCATCGCCCGCGACGGCTACCGCGCCAAGCTTCCCGTCGAGTAATCGGGTTATGCCGCAAACTGTTGAAGGGCCCATCCATTGCAGCTAGGGACGAAAGATGGGATCAGCGAAGTCTTTGCACTGCTCTCGCGGCAGAATCCACAGCCTCGGAGCGTTGACCCAAAAGCCCTCTCACAGTACACTTTGAGAGGCGGTTAGAGAGCACCCAATGCTCCTGACCTCGCAGAGGCACCATCCCTGCACTGCCCCCTCGTTCAATGGTAGGACTAGCGACTCTGACTCGCTCGATCGGGGTTCGAATCCCTGGGGGGCAACCAAAAGCATGTAAACGCGCCCTTGCGGCGCGTTTTTCTTTGCGCTGTATTGCACCCGCTTCTCTGTATTCATCCTTAAAAAGAGGGAGCTGATGAGGCGTCAGCTTGCTTGAGAGAATAGGACGTCGATGGCTTTACCTGCCTACGTTCAAGCGCCGGACTTCCGAAGCGTGCCGATCGGTTCGCACCACGTTTACCTTTCTTGCTGAGACCGCCTTATCTGCCGGTTTGACGATCCTTTTGAAAGCGGCTAGAGTCGCTCCGACCAGCTGGATAATGCTACGTTCCATTCGAAGCTCCACGAGGTGATGCTTGAACGTTCGCTTTAGAGAGGTCCTGTCCCTTGGACTGATCTCCTTCCTTCTTCCAGTGTTGAATGCAGCCGCGCAGAAACCAATCGGCAACGACTTGACTGTCGAGTCGCCCAACGGTGCGCTCTTGATGAAAGTGGCCGTGCGACCTGGCACGGAGAGTACGGGGCCTGACGGAAGGCTGGTCTATGCAGTCTCGTTCCATGGCAAGCCAGTGCTGGAGGATTCAGAACTGGGGCTGGATCTCGCAGGCGCGGAGCTTTTGGGCAGACATGTTCATGTTGTCAGCAGCGAGTCCGGAAGAGGCGTCGATGACTATACCCTGAAAACCGGAAAGACTAGCAAGGTGCATGACGAGTATCGAAGCCTGATCGTTGAGGTTGCGGAATCTGGTGACGGCGCACGGAAGCTGGTGATCGAAGCCAGGGCCTATGACGGTGGCGTGGCGTTCCGATATGTGTTGCCAAGTCAGCCTCTCGTCCTTAAGGAGGTGCGCTTGAGGCAGGAGGCAACTCAATTTCAGTTCAGTACGGACGCTATAACGTGGGGCCTGCAGCTGCCGAACTATCGAAGCAGCTATGAGAGTGAGTATGTGAAATTGCCAGCCAGTGCCTACTCAAATCAAGGGGGTGTCGCAAGTCACGTCCTTCTCGGACTGCCGCTGCTCGCGCATGAGCCGGGAACCGCCTGGTTGGGAGTGATGGAGGCGGACCTGGAGGGGAATGCGGGGATGTACCTGACGAACCCTTCAGGAAGCTGGGAAGGACACGGATTGACTGCGCTGCTTTCTCCGCAGTTCGAGCATCCGGAGGTCGCGGTGACAGCATGGCTGCCCTATCACTCGGCATGGCGTGTCGTGATGGTCGCAGACGATCCCGGCAGATTGGTAGAGTCAAACCTGATCACAGATCTAAGCCCTGCGAACGCATTGGATGATACTTCCTGGGTCGTGCCCGGCAAGGCCTCGTGGGATTGGTGGAACGGCGATCTGGATGCAGCAAACAAGCCGTCCTACACGACAGAGAACATGAAGCGGTACATCGACTTTGCCGCGGAATCTGGACTGCCCTATATCATGCTTGATGCAGGATGGAGTCCATTCGACGACATCACCAGGTTGCGCGGACCGGTGGACGTTCCGGAACTTGTGCGGTACGGAGCGACGAAACATGTAAAGGTCTGGATATGGCTTTACTCGACTGCGGTGAGGCGACAGATGAAGGAGGCGTTTGCCCTCTACGAGAAGTGGGGGGTCGCTGGAGTCAAGATCGACTTCATCAATCGCGACGATCAGCAGGGTGTCAAGTTCTACTACGACGTGGCGCGCGAAGCTGCAGCGCATCACGTGTTGGTTGACTTCCATGGAGCGAGTAAGCCGTGGGGTATCGAACGGACGTATCCCAATGTCCTGAGTTACGAGGCGATCCTGGGCATGGAACAGTCTAAAGCCGGGCGCCGGGATACCCCGGAGTCACGCACGGTCTTTCCGTACACGCGCATGCTGGCGGGGCCGATGGACTATAC
>CAZZZQ010000050.1:0-11792 GCA_964658405.1 uncultured Sphingomonas sp. | reverse complement strand
CGCCTTCGCCTGCATGCCTCTGATCGGCCTGAGTCAAACAGCGAGCCCCTCCCCGAGTTTCACGCTTCCGACCGGAACGCCGTTTCCGGTCCAGATTGACGACCATCTCCCGATGCGCGTCGGCACCCCCGTTCGAGCACATCTGCTCTATCCGGTCTACTCCGGCAGTACGCTGCTGATCCCGGAGCGGACGGTGCTCCTCGGCAGCATTGTTGCGCTGCGACCGGACAGCTCGCGCCGCCTCCACGCACGGCTCAGCCTCGACTTCACACCGTTTCACACGCCGATCGTGCGGTTTACGCAGGTCGTTCTTGATAACGGAACGGTGCTGCCGATCGTATCGGGGGATGCGACCGATGGAGCTCCGATCTACAGGATCGTCGCGCCGCCACCGCCCAGGGGTGGCTTTATCCACCAGCAGTACGACATGGTCGTGGCCGCCGCGAAGGACCGCCTGAAGGTCATCACCGATCCGGGCAAGGGGGACCGCCTGAAGCAGCTTCTCTACAGCCAGCTTCCCTACCATCCGGAGCGCGTCGAGAAGAACACCGCGTGGACGGTCGAGACGACGCAGCCGATGACCCTCGCCGAACGGCAGCTTCCGGCACCGCCTCCGATCCCGCTGAGCGCGGTTGCTGCCAGCGACTCTCCCCCAACCTGGATCGTGCAGGCGTACCTCAACGAACCGCTGAGCTCGACGACCTCGCATGCCGGCCAGGAGATCAAGGCCACCGTCGCCGAGCCGATCTTCAACGCGGACAAGACCGTCGCCGTCCCGCAGGGTTCGACGTTGATTGGAGCGGTGACCAAGGCAAAGCCTGCCCGTTTCTTTGGCCGCGCCGGTGCGTTGAGCTTCAGCTTCCGCCAGCTTGTGCTGCCCGATGGGGACCTGCAGAACGTCCAGACGTCGCTCACGGGAGCCGACTCAGCCTCGGCGGCACAGCTCGCCATGAACTCCGAGGGTGAGGTGAAACCGAAGCCGCAGGACAAGCTCGTTGTTCCGCTGATCCTGCTGGGACTGGCGGCACGGCCGCTCGATCGCGATGGCGGGGATAACCAGTTCGGCAAGAGCGCTGTCGCCTCGAACAGCCTCGGGGTGATTGGCTTCATCATCGGAACGGCTGCACAGCGCCCGAATATCGCTGCCGGCATTGGCTACTATGGCGCGGCACTGTCGATCTATCAGCGCATCATCGCCCGCGGGAAGCAGGTCAGCTTCAATCGCGATACACGCATCGTGCTCCAGACGACGGCACGCCGCTCCGCGCCCATGAAGGCCGAAGCGACAACGCCGAACGATCGATAGCGATTAGGGGTCGTAGCGCCTGCGGTTCACCCCCGCAGACTTACTCCCACTCGATCGTTCCCGGCGGCTTCGAGGTAATGTCGTAGACGACGCGGTTGATCCCGCGGACCTCGCTTACGATGCGGCTGGAGATGGTTCGCAGCACCTCGTAGGGCAACGCGGCCCAGTCTGCCGTCATGCCGTCCTCGCTCTCAACCGCACGGATCGCGCAGGTGTTCGCATAGGTCCGCTGGTCGCCCATTACACCGACTGACTTGACCGGCAGCAGGACGGCAAACGACTGCCAGACCTTGCGATACAGCCCGGCACGCTTGATCTCGTCGACGACGATCTGGTCGGCCTCCTGGAGGATCGCAACCCGCTCCGCCGTCACCTCGCCGAGGATGCGCACCGCAAGCCCGGGTCCCGGGAAGGGCTGGCGCTCAATGATGTCATCCGGCATGCCGAGATCGCGGCCGATCCGACGGACCTCATCCTTGAACAGATCACGCAGGGGCTCGATCAGCTTCAGCTTCATGTCTGCCGGCAGGCCGCCGACGTTGTGGTGGCTCTTGATGGTGTGCGACGGTCCGTGGACGCTGCTCGACTCGATCACGTCGGGGTAGAGCGTTCCCTGTACGAGCCACGCGACCTCTTCGCCAACATGCTTCTCAGCCTCGAAGATCTTCTTGGCCTCGTCGTCGAAGACCGAGATGAACTCGCCCCCGATGATCTTGCGCTTCTGCTCCGGATCGGTGATGCCGGCGAGCTTCGTCAGGAAACGCTCGGACGCGTCGACCGCGACCACGTTCAGCCCAAGCTGCTCGCGCATGGTCTTCTGGACCTTTTCGAACTCGTCCTTCCGCAGGACGCCGTTGTTGACGAAGATGCAGGTCAACCGGTCGCCGATCGCCTTTGCAACCAGCACCGCCGCGACCGAGGAGTCGACGCCGCCGCTGAGGCCGCAGATGGCGTGACCCTCGCCTACCTGTGCCTTCACGCGCTCGACGGTGGTCTGGATGAAGTGCTCCGGCGTCCAGTCTGCGGTTGCGCCGCAGATATCGATGACGAAGTTCTGCAGCAGCTCCATGCCCTGGCGCGTGTGAGCGACCTCGGGGTGAAACTGGACGGCCCAGATCCGCCGCGCTTCGTCGGCGATGCCGGCGACCGCGTTGGCCGTCTGTGCGGTCAGGATGAAGCCCTCGGGGAGCGTCTTCGCCTCGTCGCCATGCGACATCCAGACGTTCATGGCCCGAGGCAGCCCGTGGAAGAGCGGGGTCTCGGCGATCACCGACACCTCGGCGTGGCCGTATTCACGCGCCGGGGCCGGCTCAACTTTTCCTCCGAGATGGTGCACGATGAACTGCAGCCCGTAGCAGATTCCGAGCACGGGAACGCCGAGCGTGAGGACCGCCGGGTCAGCCTTCGGGGCGTCGGCGTCGTAGACCGACGAGGGGCCGCCCGAAAGGATGATGCCCTTCGGGTTGAGCGCCTTGATCTGCTCCAACGGCACCGTGCAGGGCAGCACAACGGAGAAGACGTGAAACTCGCGGATGCGCCGCGCGATCAGCTGCGTATATTGCGAGCCGAAATCCAGAATGACAACGGTAGAGGTCTCCACGATAGTTCAAGTCTAAACCAGCGTCGAGACCGCTTGCCGTCTAGTCGGGGCGCTTGGTGTTATTGACCGCACCGATGATGCCGGCGCCAGCGATCAGGATCGCGCAGCCGACGATCCACGGGGTGTGGACGTGCGCGAGCGTTGCAATGTAGATCAGGCCGATGATGAGAACAACGACGCCAATGGCGTAGATTCCGAACGATGACATGGCGACAAACCTCTTCTGCTGAATTGTGGACTTACAGTATGACGCTCATTCTGCGGTCCGCGATCAGAGAATAACGCCGGGGAGATCCGACGCGCGCCAAAGTTCAAGATAGGCGATCAGCCTGGCGACGTGGAAGAAGTCCGAGGCGATGAAGTAGAGGACGATGACGCCCGACCACCAGGCCGTGAGAAAGCCCTGCGAGGCGACTGTCTGAAACGGGAGCGGGCTCGCCGAAAAGACCATTGCGAGCACGATCAGCGCGATCTTGACGATCCCCATCACGAGGTTGACCTCGACGAGTTTGATCTTCAGCGAGCCGAGCCGGAACGACGACGCCAGGCTCTTACCCACTCCCCAGCCGCGCAGCATCGCCAGCAGCGGAGCCACCGAGAAGCCCCAGCTGACAACAGCCCACAGGGTAAAGAGGCCCAACGTAGAGACGATGGCCAGCGCGAAGTAAAGGACCAGGCTCGGCTCCTGCTCTGCCGCCATCGGTCCGGTGACGGCGACGTGGGCCGCACCCTGCAGGCAGAAGAACCACGCTACGAAGCTGATGCCAAGTGCCGCCATGCGAATCGCCTGGAGCACCATCAGCGTGACCGGCCGCGCGTGCAGCCGGCTGTCTGCGTGGCGCAGAACGATCGTGCGTCCGAGGGACGAGATGATGACCCACGTGACCAGCAGCAGCGGCGCCAGCCAGACTACGACCGACAGAAACGGCGGCATCAGAAGCAGGACCGCCTTCGCCAGCGTCAGCGAGCTCTTCATCGGGTCGAGCAGCGTCATCTGCCGCAGTGCGCCATAGTCGAGCGGGGCCGCCAGCAGGATGCGCAGAGCCTCGTAGCGAATTAGGAGCAGCGCCGGGATGCCGTAGAGCCAGCGCCAGAGCACCTCGAGCGCGGTCAGCGAAGGGCGCTTCCAGCACCACTGCAGCGTGCCGACGAAGCTCTGCGTCACACGCTCCGAAGATGGCGAATTCGATCCGGCGAGTGCTCCCATCTACTTGACCACGAGGTTGACGAGCTTGCCGGGGACGATGATCGTCTTCACGACCGTCTTGCCCTCGATCCGTGCAATCACCTTCGGCTCGGCCATGGCTGCTTCCTTGACGTCGGCGTCGCTGCTTCCGGCTGCAACGGTCGCGACGGTGACCAGCTTCCCGTTGACCTGCACGGGAATCTGGATCTCGTCCTCCTTCGCCAGCTCTGCATCGGCCACGGGCCATGACGTGCGGAAGACTACACCCTCGCCGCCGATCTCGGACCAGAGTTCGGCCGAGAAGAAGGGCGCGAAGGGAGCAAGCATCAACACCAGGGTGCGGAAGAGCTCGGCGACGGTCGCTGCGGGAACTTCGCCGGAGTCCATGGCGGGCTCTGCTGCCTGGATGTCGTTCACCAGCCCCATGATCGCGGCGATGGAGGTGTTGAAGTGCCAGCGTCCGCTGAAGTCCTGCGTGATCTTCGCGAGCGTCTGGTGCAGCTTGCGGAGCAGCTTCTGCCCGGCCACGGATTGTGTTGCCTGCATGTCAGCAGCGGCGTGTACGTCCTTATATTTCAGGGTCAGCCGGTAAACGCGGTTGAGGAAGCGGCTGATGCCACCGACGCCCTCCTCCTGCCATTCGAGATCGCGGTCCGGCGGCGCGGCGAAGAGCGCGTACATGCGCGTCGCGTCCGCGCCATAGCGCTCGATCATCAGGTCGGGGCTGACGACGTTGCCCTTCGACTTCGACATCTTGGCGCCATCTTTGACGACCATACCCTGCGTGAACAACCGCTCCGCCGGCTCGTCGTTCTGGATCAGCCCGAGATCGCGCATGACCTTCGTCCAGAAGCGTGAGTAGATCAGGTGCAGAATCGCATGCTCGACGCCACCAATATATTGGTCGATCGGAAACCAGTAGTTCGCCTTTTCGCTGGAGAAAGGCACGGTGTCATTCTTCGCATCCGTGTAGCGATAGAAGTACCAGCTGGAGTCGACGAAGGTATCCATCGTGTCGGTCTCGCGACGCGCCGGACCGCCACAGACGGGGCAGGTCGTGTTGACGAACTCCGGGACGCGACCCAGCGGCGACCCACCCTGCTGCGTAATCTCGATCTGCTCCGGCAGGATGACCGGCAGCACCGAGACGGGCAGCGGAACTACTCCGCCCGGCTCAAGCCCTTCGTGGCCCTGCTCGCAGTAGACCATCGGGATCGGCGTTCCCCAGTAGCGCTGGCGGCTAACGCCCCAGTCCTTCAAGCGATATGTAACCGTCGCCGTGCCAAACCCGTTGGCCTTGGCAAATGCGGCCATCTTATCCTGCGCTTCGAGGCTTGCCTCACCGGTCCAATCGCCGGAGTCAATCAACACGGCCTCATCCTCGCCGGTATACGGCAGGTCGAGTTCGTCCGTGTCGACGTTCGGCGCGAGCACGCGCTTCAGCGGCAGGCCGTACTTCTGCGCAAACTCGAAGTCGCGCTCATCGTGCGCCGGAACGCTCATGATCGCACCGGTACCGTAGTCCGCGAGTATGTAATTTGCTACCCAGATGGGCACAAGCTCGCCGTTGAACGGATTCACTGCGAAGCGGCCGGTCGAAACACCGTGCTTCTCGATCGCTCCAACATCCCCGGCTTCGCGGGCCTTACGCTGCTGATCGAGCAGCTCTTCTACCTGCGTGGCGAGATCAGGATCCTGCTCCGCGAAGAGCTTGGTCACGGCGTGCTCCGGCGCAAGCTGCACGGAGGTCGCGCCGAAGATGGTGTCGACGCGGGTGGTGAAGACGGTGATCTTTTCAGCGGCATCCTTCACGGCGAAGTCGACCAGCGTACCCTCGCTGCGGCCGATCCAGTTGCGCTGCATGGTGCGAACCTTCTCCGGCCAGCCGTCCAGCTTGTCGAGCCCGTGCAGCAGCTCGTCCGCATACTTCGTGATGCGCAGGAACCACTGGGTCAGCTCGCGCTGCTCGACGAGCGTGTCCTCGTGGCGCCAGCAACGGCCGTTGATGACCTGCTCATTCGCGAGCACCGTGCAGCACTTCGGACACCAGTTCACGCGGCTCTTCTTGCGGTAGGCCAGCCCGGCCTCGAACATCTTCAGGAAGATCCACTGGTTCCAGCGGTAGTACTCCGGCAGGCACGTCGTGACCTCGGTGGCCCAGTCGTAGCTCAGACCCATGCGCTGCATCTGCTTGCGCATGGAGGCGATGTTCGTCAGGGTCCACTCGCGCGGCGGCGTGTTGTTCTTCAGCGCGGCGTTCTCGGCGGGCAGACCGAATGCATCCCAGCCCATAGGGTGCAGAACATTGTGGCCGCGCATCCACATATACCGGGCAAGCGCATCGCCGATCGCGTAGTTGCGGACATGGCCCATGTGGAGCGCGCCGCTCGGGTAGGGCAGCATCTCCAGGCAGTAGTACTTCGGCTTCCCGGAGTCGTGCGACTCAGCCGCATAGAGCGTCGGGTCGGCGTCCCAGAGGGCCTGCCAGCGGGGCTCAATCTCCGCAGGAGAGTAACGCAGCGGCTGGTTCTGATCCGCGGAAGGGGTCTCTTGGACAGCAGCGACGGCTGCGCCGGGTTCGGTCATGGATATCTCAGACATACTCCTCGATTGTAGTCGCAGGGTGTCTGTCTTCAGCGTGTTTCAGGAGGCCGGGGCACCGCTCAGTTTTGCAGGGACGAGCTCAGCTTCTCCTGCAGCTCCTTGAGAGTCTCGACCGCATCCTTCGCCTGGTAGCCGGCTGGAGCGCGGAAGAGAGCTGGATCGGGCGGAGTCCGTGAGAGCTTATCCAGCTCCACGGTCCGCTCGCCGGTCCTCGGATCGACCCACTGCTCCTTGAGGACCAGCTTCAGGTCCGGAGAGGTCCAGATCTCGTCGGTCCTGGTGATGGGTGCGTCGTTTCCAGACCTGCCCGGAGGGAGGATCGTGGTGATCCTGGAGACAGTCACCGGCTGGCCCTGCACGATATCTGACCCCAGGTCCTCGGTCGTCACGACAGCCTTGGGACGACCAGAGACCTCAGCAGAGGTCTTCGCCGGAGCCGCTTCCTTCCGCTCCGTCTTCGGGAGCTTGACCACCGTTGCCACCTTTTGGCCAGGGCCGCCGATTACGAAGGTCGTCAGAATGTGGGCGACCGGATCGATCACAAAGACCAGGACCTCATCCGGCTTGCCGTTCTGACCGTTGCTCAAACGGACTTCGACGCGAGAGCGGCCCTCGGCATCGCGCGCCAGCGAATGATGGCCCTTGTGCGTGATATTCGTCCCGTCCGCCAGTGTCCGCTTCGTCTCATGGGTCTGCACGGCGGAAAAGGGCTCGCCGACAACCGGCGCAGCCAGCAGCGCGTGAACCAATCCACCGTTCGCAATGACCTCTTTCGGGGCAGCGGTCTGTGCCACGACCGGCAACGTCAGCAGCATCAACCCGGCAGTCCGAACCATCCGTAACGAACGATACACAGCAGCCTCACACGGTACGCAGACAGTCTTGCCCCTGCGCCCCCTGCCGTCAAGCGAAGAATGAAACCATTGGTCGCTATCGCAGGCTGCGTGCAGACCTCGGTAACTCCGTCGTCCGAGCGCTTCACCGCATGATCGCCGTAACTCGTTGGCTGTCAGCTAACTGGCGGAAAGTGCGCGCAGTACGCCGACATTTCGCGCCTCATCCCCGGGCGCATCGACCGGTGTCTCGGCGATGAATGCCGCGTGGCTGAAGCGCGAGTCCTGGAGCAGCCGCTTGAAGGTTGCGGCTCCGATCATGCCCTCGCCGATATGCTCATGCCGGTCGAGCTTCGACCCGCGGGCGGCCTTCGCGTCATTGCAGTGCCAGACCCGCACTGCGTCGAAGCCGACCGTCTCGCCGATCAGGGCGGTCGTCTCGATGTACCCCTCGGGGGTGACGATGTCGTAGCCCGCAACGTGCATGTGGCAGGTGTCCAGGCAGACCGCCACCGGGGCACAGGTCTGGAGGCGGGTCACGAGCTCTGCGACCTGCTCGAGACTGCCGCCGAGCGAGAACTCCGCTCCCGCTGTATTTTCGATGAGGATCTTGAAGTCCTTTCCCTGCCATGCGATACCGTCGATCGAGCGCTCGATGGACTCGACCGCCAGCCGCAGGCCTTCGTCACGCGTCAGGCCCTTCCAGCTCCCCGGATGCAGGACAAGATATTCGGCCCCAAGGGCAAGCGCACGCTCTACTTCGCCCTTGAAGGCGGCGATCCCGTTGATCCGGACGCTCTCGGTCTGGCTGCAGAGATTGATCAGGTAGCTCGCATGGACTGAGACCGGGCGCAGATCGCGCATCTTCGCGGCGTCCTCCGGCTTTACATCCGCTGCTCGCCAGGTTCGTGGGCTGGAGGAGAAGATCTGGAAGGTATTTGCCCCCGCCTCCACCGCTCGCTCGACCGCCTTCCAGGTCCCGCCGGCCGTTCCAAGGTGTACTCCGATACGCTTCTTCGCCACTCCGTTTGCTGCACTCGCCATAGCTTCGAGCCTACCGCAAACCCCTGACCACGGGTACACTTGCGACACCGCAGCCCTGTACATCTGCATGCGCGCTGACAGAGGAGACTATGCCCGCTCCACAAAGCTACAAGAATCACACCATGATCGACCCGCTGCACCACCTGATCATTACGCCCCTTACCCTTCTGAACCTGGCGTTCTCGGGGGTGATCTATGCGCACCACCACCGTGCTCATCCCCATCTGACAGCATGGTGGATCGTCGTCTCAATCCTGATCGTTCTCATCGCGGCCAAGTCACGCTACTACGCATTGCGCCTGCAGGATCGTCTCATTCGGCTGGAAGAGCGGCTCAGGCTCACGGCGCTGCTTCCATCTGCTGAACATTCGTCCATCTCCGCACTGAGCACAGGTCAACTGATCGCCCTCCGATTTGCATCGGATCGAGAGTTGCCAGCCCTTTCGCGGCGCGCTCTTGCAGAGAATCTGGCTCCAAAACAGATCAAGCAGGCGATTCAGGACTGGCGCCCCGACGACCAACGGGTGTAGCGTCCAGCGTTTACAGACGCTTGTGAAATCAGCGCTTTACGTCTCCAGAGTGAACTGTCGGCTACGAGCTACATTACGTTCGTGCATCGACGGTGAACGTTTTCCTTTCAAAGCACGCAGCTTTCAAATAGCATCGTAGGAACCGCATGACACAACCAACGCAGCTCCAGGAATCGGTAGAGCAGGAAACGAAGATCTTTCCCTCCTCCTCCGGCCACATGTTTAGTGACTACTTCACGCCGGGCCGTACGTGGAGCTTCAAGAAGTCTGGTTTGCTTGACACCCGTGCTCGTCGCATCTTTGAGACGACCGCCATGGGCTGCGAGCATGATGCCTACCCCTTCCACATGCCGCTCGAGGCCAAAGCCGGCCCGTGCGTCCAGGCGGATGGTCACCAGATGCTGATGATGTCGTCCTACGACTATCTCGGCCTGATCGGTCACCCGCGCATCGATGCCGCTGCCGTCGCAGCCATCGGCCGCTACGGGACCAGCACCAGCGGAGCCCGGCTGTTGACCGGCACCCTCGACATTCACAACCAGGTCGAGCGCGATCTCGCCCAGTTTAAAGGCACCGAAGCTGCCTTGACCTTCAGCTCCGGCTATATGGCCAACCTCGGCCTGATCACCGGCCTCTTCGGACCCTCCGATCGCATCATCATCGACGCCCTCTGCCATCGCAGCCTGCTCGACGCCTGCAAGATGGCCGGTGTACAGGTGCAGCGCTTCCGTCACAACGATCCCGAAAGCCTTCGCGAAGAGATCAAGAAGGGTCCGCCTGCAAATCGGACCGTCATCATCTCCGACGGCGTCTTTTCGATGGACGGTGACATCTGTTGCCTCCCCGAGTTGATCGCGATCAAGAAGGAGTTCGGCTGTTTCCTCTTCATCGATGAGGCCCACTCCTCCGGTGTTCTCGGCGCAACGGGTCGCGGCACGGACGAGCACTTCGGCATTGACACCAGCGAAGTCGACCTCTGGTCCGGCTCGCTCGCCAAGTCGATCCCCTCGGTCGGCGGCTTCGTAGCCTGCTCGCAGGAGGTCGCAATCTTCCTCCAGCATGCCTCGAGCCCCTACATCTTCTCCGCCGCGATGGCCGCTTCTGCGGTTGCCGCTATCTCGGAGGGCCTCGCTATTCTGAAGGAAGAGCCGCAACGCGTCGCTCGCCTGAAGAGCAACGGCGACTACCTCCGCAACGGCCTGAAGAGCCTCGGCTACGACACCGGCCTCTCCGAGACGGCGATCATCCCCGTCGTCCTCAACGATGAGATCACCACCGGCCTGTTCGCCCGCAAGCTCCGCAACTACGGGATTATCGCTGCTCCGGTGATGTTCCCTGCGGTAGCCCAGGGCGTCGCCCGGCTTCGGCTCTGCGTCACCGCCGGTCACACCCGCGAGCAGCTTGAGTTCGTCCTCGACGTCTTCCGGCAGCTCTCGCCCAACTAGCGTGACCACCCTGATTACAGGGGCGAGCGGCTTCCTCGGAGGCCGGCTCGCCCAGCTTCTCGCCGCACAAGGGGACGACGTCGTCGTTCTCGCCCGCAAGACCTCTACCCTCTCCCATCTTGCTGGCCTCCGTATCCGCACCGCTCCCGGTGATTTGACCGACGCCGCGAGCCTCCTCGAGGCCGTTCGCGGCGTGACACGGATCTTCCATTGCGCCGCCTGCTCGACCGACTGGGCACCGTGGGAGACGTACTTCAGCGCGAACGTCACCGGCACGGAGAACCTGCTCGCCGCCGCACTCCAGGCGCCAAAGCTCGAACGCTTCGTCCACGTCAGCACCACCGACGTCTATGGCTACCCGATCGTTCCTTGCGACGAATCGGCCCTGACACGCGACGCCGGCCTGCCCTATAACCAGACCAAGCGACTCGGCGAGCAGGCTGTCTGGAAGGCGCATCAGGATCGCGGGCTGCCGGTCACGATCGTTCGACCGGCGACGATCTATGGCCCCCGCGGCAAAGACTTTACCGTGGAGATTGCGACCCTCCTCCGCCAGCGCATGATGGCGACCATCGACCACGGCCGCGCCCCAGGGGGATTCGCCTACGTCGACAACGTCGCAATGGCGATGATCCAGGCCGCGGAGCATCCGGCCGCGCTTGGCGGGGCCTTCAATCTCGCCGACGGAACAAACGCGACGTGGACCGACTACCTGACCCTTTTCGCCAGCGCGCTCGGCACCAAGTTCCCCTGGATCGACCTGAGCATCCCGACCGCCAACACCCTGGCGCGACTGCTTGAAATCCCGCATCGCCTTTTAAAGCTTCCCGGCCGGCCCCTGCTGACGCGCCATGCCGTGCTGCTGCTGGGCCTGAACCAGGAGTTTCCGATCGCAAAGGCCCGCGCCACCTTCGGCTATGACCCTGCGGTCAGACTCGCCGAAGGAATCGCACGATCTGCCGCATGGCTCTCTGAAGACGCAAAAAAGACGGCGGTCTGAAGGATCTCATGCCGCCGTCTTTTGCTGTAGGTGCTGCTATCAAACAGGTTAGTCTTCGGGAACGCTCTTGTCCTTCGCCGCAACCAGCAGCGTGATGCCGTCGATCATCTGCTGGAGCGTCGTCACCTGCTTCGCCTGTTCGTCATCGATCTCGATGTCGAACTCGCCCTCTAACTCAAAGAGGATGTTGATCCGGTCGAGGGAGTCGATACCCAGCTCTTCGAACGTGCTGTCTGCCCGCACT
>CAZZZQ010000049.1:0-11834 GCA_964658405.1 uncultured Sphingomonas sp. | reverse complement strand
ATCTCGAGCTCGCCTGAGGCCGAGCCCATGCGGTGGCTGCGCTTCATCAGCCGGTCGAGCGCCTCGGCGACCTCGGGCGGGAAGACATCCTCCATCGCCATGCCGAAGAAGGGCGCCTGGCCGCCGGGGTCCATCATCTCGCTCAGGGCGCGGTTTGCGAGGACGACGCGCCGGCTGACGTCGAGCGTGGCGACGCCGTTGGGGATGGTCTGGAGCATGGTCTCGAGCTCACCCCGCCGCGCCTCGAGGGCGGCGTTGGCCCGGCTGAGCTGGATGGTGTACTCGTCGACGGCGCGGCGGCTGCCCTCAAGGTCGGCGGCCATGTGGTTGAAGCTCTGGACGAGCTCTTTGAGCTCCTCGGTCGCGCTTTCGTTGACGCGATGCGCGTAGTCGCCGGCGGCGATCGCCTCCATCGCATCGGCAAGTGCCTCGACCGGGCGTGTGACCTGTTTCGAGAGGTGCAGGGCGAGCCAGCTGGTGGCGAAGAGCGCGAGGCTGGTCATCATCAGGAGCAGCCACATGTAGGTGTTGCGGATGAGGCGGCGGCTGCGGAAGAGGTTCCAGTAGTCGTCCGCGGCGCGACGGAGCCGGGTCATCGTGGCTGACATTCCGTAGGGCATTGGCAGGCCGACGACGACAGAGCCGCCGTTGTTCAGGACGGATGCTCCAAGGGCATAGTCGGTCCGGCCAAGGCTGAACATGGGCTCATCGCTGCGCTGGGCTGCGGTCAGGATGGACTCGTCCATCACGCTGCCGGGAGCGGTCTGCTGTTCGGACAGGGTCTCCTCGCCGGTCGTCACGCCCTTGGAGGTGGCTTCGCTCTCGTCGGCGGTCTCAGTGTGGTCGGGGAGCCAGGGCTTGACCTTGGCCTTGCCGCCGGACTGGTCGGGGAGATGGAAGGCGGCGATTGCCTGCCCATCGTGGTAAACGACGACGAAGCCGCCCTGCAACGTGCCCTCGTGGCGTCGCAGAACCTCAAGAATCTTGCTGACATCGTCCGATGAGACTGAGGCTGCTCCCGTTCGTTTGCCCTGGGTGCCTGCGGGGTTCAGCGGCGGCATGTTGGTCGCGATGGAGTCGGCTTCGACGCGGGCGTTTGCGGCGGTGTACTGGGCCAGTTCGAGCGCCATCCGCGTGCTGTCCTCGCGCATCTGGGTCACCGGCTGCGAGAACCAGCGATCGACCGCGCGGTTCATCAGGTCGTAGCTGAAGGCGAACATGAAGGCGATGGGAATCAGGCTGACGAGCACCGCTCCCCAGAGCATGCGCGTCCGCAAGCGCTTGCCCATGACGCGGCTACTCTGGTCGCTGTAAAGCTTCAGGACGTTTCGGACGAGGAGAACAAGCACGCCTACAAAGAGGACGAAGGCGACGGCGGAGAGGCCAGTGAAGACGACGACCTGCTCAGCCGTGGCAGGGTTCAGGAAGTTCTTGAAGGCGTTCATCGACGCCAGCACAAGGAAGAGGACGAGCAGGCAAGTCCCAAGCAGGATGCTTGCGATCTTGCGGCGATGCGCGCTGGCTGTCATGCCGTCTCCATCCAGCGATTATAGGACGCAGGCGCCGCCGAGGTGAGTGAATCGGCAGCCGCCTGCGTTCCCTTTTGGGAGAGCTGGATCAGCGTTAGACGAGCGAGGCTACGGGGGTCCACTCGCGGCCCTGGGCCTGGGCGACCGCCTCGTAGGTCAGGATGCCGTTGTAGGTATTGACACCCTCTGCGATGCCCTTGTCTTCCTGGATCGCGGCGACCGCACCCAGCCTGGCGAGCTTCAGCAGGTAGGGGAAGGTGGCGTTGGTGAGGGCGAGCGTCGAGGTGTTCGGGACGGCGGCCGGCATGTTGGTGACGCAGTAGTGAACGACGCCGTTGACCTCGTACGAGGGGTCGCTGTGCGTGGTCGGCCGGGCGGTCTCGATGCAGCCGCCCTGATCGATGGCGACGTCGACGATCACGGCACCCTTCTTCATCTTTGCGACCATGGCGCTGGTGACGATCTTCGGAGCCGCTGCGCCGGGGATCAGGACGCCGCCGATGACGAGATCCGCCTCGCAGACTGCCTTTTCGACGTTGTAGCTGTTGCTGTAGACGGTGAAGACCCGTCCGCCGAAGATATCGTCCAGCTCGCGCAGGCGGTTCAGGCTGTTATCGAGCAGCGTGACCTTCGCGCCCATGCCGAGGGCGATCTTCGCCGCGTTGGTCCCGACGATCCCGCCGCCGATGATGCAGACGTTTCCGGGGGCCACGCCGGGGACGCCGCCCAGCAGGACGCCACGGCCACCGTGCTCCTTTTCGAGATAGGCAGCGCCGACCTGGACGCTCATGCGGCCGGCGACCTCGCTCATCGGGGTCAGCAGCGGAAGCGCGCCGAAACGGTCGCGGACGGTCTCGTAGGCGATGCCGGTGACCTTCTTCTCAAGCAGTGCATTGGTCAGGCCGACGATCGGAGCGAGGTGCAGGTAGGTGAACAGGACCAGCCCCTCGCGGAAGTGCCGGTACTCCTTTTCGACGGGCTCCTTGACTTTGACGACCATCTCGGCCAGCCGCCAGACATCGTAGGCCGAGCCGACGATCTCGGCTCCTGCGGCCTGGTACTCGTCGTCGGGGAGGGCGGAGAGTGCGCCGGCATTGGTCTCAACAAGGACGGAGTGTCCGGCCTCGACAAGGGCTTTTACGCCAGCCGGGGTTACGCCGACACGGCTCTCGTGGTCCTTTACTTCCTTCGGTACGCCAATAATCATGGTCAATCCTCGCACCAATTGTATCCACGGAGGGGGGTGTTCTGTCCTGCCGGTCTCCGGCGGTGAAAGGCTATGGCATTCCGTGTACGTGGGGCACCGTCCATCCTCCCCGGAGGCATTACACTATCGATAGCGTCTCAGTCAGGAAACTACCCTTACATGTCATCGAACGGCTTTCAAATGCGGTACTCGCGCATCCACAACATGCGCTCCCTCTTCAGCCTCTTCTCGAGCGATCTTGCGATCGACCTGGGCACCGCAAATACCCTGGTCTTTGCCCACGGCAAGGGCATCATCGTCAACGAGCCCTCCATCATTGCTGTGAACAAGATCACCAATGAGGTCGAGGCCGTCGGCAAGGAGGCCAAGGAGATGCTTGGCCGGACCCCCGGCAACATCGTCGCCATCAAGCCCATGAAGGACGGCGTCATCGCCGACTTCCGCCACACCGAAAAGATGTTGAACTACTTCATCCAGAAGGCGCATAACCGCAAGATGATGGTCCATCCCCGGATCGTCATCGGCGTTCCCTCTGAGATCACCCAGGTGGAGAAGCGCGCGGTCATGGACTCCGCCTACCGGGCCAAGGCCTCCGAGGTGCATCTCGTTGAGCAGGCGATGGTTGCGGCTATCGGAGCGGGGCTGCCGATCACCGAGCCGGGCGGCAACATGGTCGTCGATATCGGCGGCGGAACGACCGATATCGCTGTCATTTCGCTCGCAGGCATCGTCTATTCCCGCTCGGTCCGCATGGCCGGCAATCAGATGGACGAAGCCGTCATGACCTACCTGAAGCGGAAGTACAACCTTCTGATCGGGGAGCGCACGGCGGAGCAGATCAAGATCGTCCTGGGCTCGGCGTACCCGTTGGACAAGCCGATCCACATGGAGGTCAAGGGCCGTAACCTGATCGAGGGTGTGCCGAAGACCATCACCATTGAGGATTCGGAGATCCGCGAGGCGCTCGGCGAGTGCATCGCCACAATCATTAACGCGATCCGGGTAGCGCTTGAGCGGACGCCGCCGGAGCTTTCGGCCGATATCTCCGACCGTGGCATTGTGCTGACGGGTGGAGGCGCGCTGATCAAGAATCTCGATAAGCGCATCCGCGAGGAGACGGGCCTGCCGGTTTCGATCGCCGACGATCCGCTGGCTTCGGTCGTGCTTGGAACCGGCAAGATGCTCTCGGACTTCAAGCTTTTGCGCAAGATTTCCATCGATTAATCCACAGGGTAAAACGTCGGATCGGATACGGCCTGCATGGTTGCAGGCCGTTTTCACGTTCTGCCGAAAGATCGGCTAGACTTCTCCTCATGGCCTCCAAGCGTCTGCTCGCCGCTCTTCTGCTCCTGCCTTTCAATGTCTTCGCCCAGCAGCCCGCAAAGCCACCGACCCCGCTCCTCTCGCATGAGATTCACAGCGACCGGACGATCACCTTTCGTTTCAAGGAAGCTGCTGCAGCCGAAGTGCAGCTGAACCTCGAGGGTGTGGCCAAGCCGATTCCGATGGTGAAGGACGCCAGCGGAATCTGGACCGTTACGAGCGAGCCGCTCGCGCCGGAGATCTACGGCTACAGCTTCATCGCGGATGGCCAGCCGCGGATCGACCCGGAGAACCACGACCTGGTTCCGAACATCGCCTTCCCGGCGGCGAATTCGGTCACGGTGCCCGGCGCAGAGCCGCAGCCGTGGGACGAGACGGCGGTTCCACACGGGGAGCTGCATCTCCATCGTTTCACGACCAAGGTCGGGCTTGGACTGCCTGCGAATCAGGAGCAGGTGGTCGTCTACACGCCGCCCGGGTATGACGCTAAGGCGAAGAAGCCGTACCCCGTGCTCTATCTATTACATGGCTGGAGCGAGGTTGCGACCAGCTGGGCGAACGAGGGCCGGGCAAACTTCATCCTCGATAACCTGCTGGCGCAGGGGAAGATCAAGCCGATGGTGGTCGTGATGCCGCTTGGCTATGGCGATATGAGCTTCGTTCAGAACGGCTTCGGCATCTGGAACGATCCGGTGCCGGTGGAGCACAACACGCAGCTCTTCATGCAGATGCTGCTGACCGAGATTCTGCCGCAGGTCGAGTCGAACTACCACGTCAGCAAGGATCGTAAGGACCGCGCCATCACCGGCCTTTCCATGGGCGGGCTGGAGGCGCTGGACACCGGGCTGCACCACACGGATCTTTTTGCGTGGGTCGGGGGATTCAGTTCGGCGGTCCACAATCTCGACTACGAGCACCAGCTTGCCACCCTCGATTCGAAGGCGGCAAACCTGCGGCTGCTCTGGGTGGCCTGCGGGACCGAAGACGGGCTGATCAAGGCGAATCAGAAGCTGGTTGGCTTTCTGAAGGCGAAGAATATGCCGGTGACGCAGATCGAGACGCCGGGGCTGCATGTCTGGCTGGTCTGGCGCGACAATCTGGCGCACTTTGCCCCGCTGCTCTTTCAGGATAAGTAGAGGGGCTACTTTGCCGTTGGTGCTGCCATCTCCTTGAGGTATGCCGCACTGAAGGTGCCCTTCTTCTGTGCCAGCTCCACGAGTGTCGGGTAAAACTGGACGAAGGTGGTGTCGACCGCGGCGTGCTCATCGTGGCACGTGTAGCAGGTCGCGGGACGAGGCGTCAGCTTTGCGCTGACCTTGTTGTCGAAGGAGAAGAAGCCCCAGCCGCCCGGGAGCTCCGTATCCTTGACGTGCACCTCAAAACCCATGACTTCGACCGACTGGGTCTGGCCGCGCTTGTTAATCGAGCGGCTGCTCTCTCCGCCACGGTTTTCCAGCACAAGAACGGTGCCATCCGGCCACGTCCCATTCGCTTGAAAGGCCCGGTAGGCCGAGGGATTGACGAATACGTTGTCGAATATCGTATGGTCTGCGGGCTGCGCCTTCGGGTTGTAGCTCATGTTGACGCCGGAGGTCAGGAAGACTCCCTCGCGGTAGTGCTCCGGGAACTTCAGCTGCCCGTCTGGTGTGTAGGTCGGGCCGTCCGCGGCACTGGGCGCAGCGTTGACGACACCCTGCATCGGGGTCAGGAGGGCGAAGAGCAGGAGCAACACTGGTCGGACCATGGCAACCTCTGGTTATGTGGTGAAGGTTCTATCGTATACGCGGGGATTGCAGGGCTGGTTCCATCGAAGTCTATTCATGCTCGTGAACCGCGCAGACACGTATCTCGCGGATAATAGTTTGAGCAATGGAATCCTTTTTTTCGCGTTTCAAGAATGCCCTTGTCCTGATCGCAGTGCTGCTGGCGCAGACGATCGGGCTGGCCATCCAGGTTCGGAGGCCGCTCGCCGCGGGGGAGCCCGACGGCCGGAAGGTCTACCTGCTGCGCTATTGGGCGAGCTCGACGCTGAGCCCCTTTGAAAATCTGACGGAGCACGCCGGCTCCGGCATCAGCGGTATCTGGTCCAACTACATCGATCTGCGCCATACGCGGCAGCAGAACGAAGCCCTTCGCCAGCAGATCGCCCAGATGCGGCTGGAGCAGGCGGCGTTTGCCGAGGACGCGATCCAGGGGCACCGGCTCCAGACCATGCTTGAGTTTCAGCAGCATTATGTCTCGAAGACGGTTGCCGCGCAGGTCATCGGGACCAGCGGATCGGACCTGTCGCGCATGCTGACCCTCGATAAGGGGGCGGCGGACGGCCTGAAGCCGGACATGGCTGTGATCACGCCGGACGGGATCGTGGGCAAGCTTCGCGACGTCTTTCCGCATACCTCGCAGCTCTTGTTGCTGAATGATCAGACGGCCGGCGCCGGCGTCGTGCTGCAGACGACACGAATCCGGGCGGTTATTCGCGGAACGCCTACGGGCAAGCTCCAGATCGGGAATCTGACGGCGGACTCGCGGATCAAGCCAGGCGAGACGGTTTTGACCTCGGGTGGCGACCTGGTCTATCCGCGCGGCCTGACGGTGGGCACGATCGAGTCGGTTGCGGCTGATCCTGACCACCAGCCGTATACGGCGATCGTGGTGAAGCCGGCGGCCAATCTTTTCCAGCTGGAGGAGGTGCTGGTCATCACCTCGACGCAGACTAATATCTCCCCGCAGGCGCAGCAGGACCTCGCGAAAGGTGCGGCGACGGCGGAGCAGATCGCCGCCCAGACGGATTCGCGACGTGCCGCCGACCTGCTCTCAGAGCGGCTGCCAAGCCTGCATGACATCGATCCGAAGTATGTCGATCCCTCCGCGACGGCCGCAAAGCCTGCCGACGCCGCGACGCCGGCCCCGTCAGCGGACGGGAAAGAGGCTGGCGGAGTGGTGCCGAAGCCGCTTCCGACCATCCACGCAGACCACTACACACCGGGAACGACGCCGCCCGCTTCAAGCCTGACGCCGGGTGCTACCAGTCCGAAGTCGCAGGACGAATCTCCCGTCCTGCAGACCCCGACGCCTCACAAGACGCCTCGGGTTATACCAGCACCAAAGAGCACGACGACTCCAACGACAACCACGACACCGGAGCCGCCGCAGTAGCGCACAGACCATGGCAAACCGCAGTTATACATCCCGCCGCGAGCTTGAAGAGCACAGCTTTCACCCCGCCATCACCCTGATCGTGCCGGTCACGGCGATCCTGCTGCAGGCGCTGCTGCCGCACCTCTTTCCGCGCTTCGCCATCCTCGACCTGCCGCTGATCGTAACGATCTTCTTTGCGGTCTCGCGGCGCAGTCCGATCGCCGGAACCATTACGGGAACGATGATCGGTCTGCTGCAGGACACGTTGACCAACCAGCCGATCGGCGTCAACGGGATTGCCAAGGCGATCATCGGCTACATCGCGGCGAGCATCGGGGTCCAGGTGGACGTCGAAAACATCAGCACGCGTGTCCTGATGAACTTCGGCTTTTCGTTGCTGCAGAGCGTCTTTCTGTATCTGATTAACAGTCGGCTGCTTGGGCTGGGAGGGAATCAGCTGCTCTGGAAGCATGAGCTGATTCGGGCTGCGATCAATACAGTAGTCGCCATTCCGCTCTTCTTCCTGCTGGATATGACCAAGCGCACCGAGTGATCGACAGGTGCAAATGAGCCTTTCTGATCACCATTACCGATGACCATTCGCAACTGCGAACCGTCTACACTAGAAACTACAGGCCAAGGTCCATGTCTATCTCCAATCCAGGGTTCTTCAACGAGAAGAAGGAAAAGATCAGTCCGGGAAAGCTGCACGCGGCGCAGTATATTGTCGCGCTCGTCCTGGTCATTCTCTTTGCCGGGCTCTGGCGGCTCCAGGTGCTTGGCTCGGACAGCTACAAGATTCTGGCCGAGGCGAACCGGATTCGCAAGGTTCCGGTGCTGGCACCGCGCGGGAAGCTCTTCGATCGCGAGGGTCGGATTATCGTCGACAACTACCCGTCGACCTCCTGCTACCTGCTGCGGGAGCAGGTGAAGGATCCTGCCGTTGATCTCCCCTTGATTGCAGCCGGGCTGCATCTTCCGCTTGAGCAGATCCAGGCGACGATCAAGCGCTTCGAGAGCTCTCCGGGCTACCAGGCGATTCCGCTAAAACAGGACATTACGCCGGACGAGCAGGCCTTCGTCGAGGCACACCGGAACGAACTCCCAGAGCTGGAGACGCAGGATGAGCAGCGGCGACTCTATCCGCGGGACGGCTTTGCGGCGCACCTGATCGGGTACGTCGGCGAGGTCTCGGAGCAGATGCTCAACGATCCGAAGTACGCCTTTTATGCGCCGGGCGATGTGGTGGGCCGGTCGGGTGTGGAGCAGACCTACGACTCACTGCTGCGGGGCAAGGATGGATCGCGCGACCTGATCGTCAATAGCCACGGCAAAGAGGTCGGGCAGCTTGGACAGGAGATGGCGGTTCCTGGCGAGGATTTGAAGCTGACGATCGACCTGGATCTGCAGATGGCGGCCGAGAAGGCGATGGAGGGCAAGATCGGTGCGATGGTGGCGATGGACCCCCACACCGGAGAGATCCTGGCGATGGTGTCGCGGCCTACGTTCGATCCGAACGAGTTCTCCGGGCGGCTGACCCGCGCCTACTGGTCTTCGATTTTGAACAATCAGGATCATCCCTTGCTGAACAAAGCAATCCAGGCGCAACTGGCTCCTGGCTCGACCTTCAAGATCATCATGTCGCTGGCTGGACTGCAGCAGAACGCGGCGCAGGATCTGAGGGTGAACTGCCAGGGTGGCGCCAGCTTCTACGGCCATTTTTATGCCTGCGATAAGCATCACGGGCCGGTCGACATTCACAATGCCATCCCGCTTTCGTGCGACACCTTCTACTACACGCTGGCGAACCGGCTGGGAATCGACACGATCGCCCACTACGCGACGGAGCTCGGCATCGGACAGCGTACTGGAATCGATCTGCCGGACGAGGTCAGCGGGACGATGCCGTCGACGGCCTGGAAGATGAAGACGCAGCACCAGAAGTGGTATGCCGGCGAGGTGATCTCGGTTGGGATCGGGCAGGGCGCCGTCACGGCTACGCCGATCCAGCTGGCTCGCGCCCTGAGCGGCGTGGCTTCGGGCGGGGCGCTGCGAAGGCCGCATGTGGTCTTCCCGGACGAGGTTCCGAAGGAGGATGCCGAGGCAATTCTGGCAAGCTTTCCGGGTTCGGGCGACCGCAACGTGGAGATGACCACGGACAACTGGCAGCTGATCACGGACGCGATGGCGCAGACCACGATCACCGGTACGGCCGCCACGGCGCATCTTGAGGGCATCGACTTTGCGGGGAAGACCGGGACGGCGCAGGTCATGAGCCACGATGCGCTTTCGCGCTCCGGCGGCGGTCACAAGACCGACCCGAATGCCTGGTTTGTTGGAATGACGCCGCGACGCAACCCGGATATCGTCGTCGCGGTTCTCTGGGAGCACGGTAACTGGGGCAATAATTCGGCGAAGCTCGCGGCGCAGGTCATCGACGTCTTCGTCAACAAGCAGCGCAAGCGGGACAATAACCTTCGCCTTGCCGAGGCGCCTGCTCCCGTTGCCAAGCCGGAACCCACCCCGGCTGCACAGGTCCACGTTCCGACGACACCGACCGGCGAGTGACCTCTCGATTCAGCTCTACGACTGGACCTGAACTAAGGAAATACGATGTTTCGCTTCTCATCCTTTCGCGATTTTGACTGGCCGCTGCTTGGGCTGGTGATGCTGCTCTCACTGATCAGCGTCCTTGAGATCAAGTCGGCGACGCTGCACACCAAGTTCCACGGCTTCGACCATAAGCAGATCGGCTTCCTCGCCGTCGGCGTGGTGTTGATGTTCCTGATCTCGCTGATTGACTACCACCGGCTGATCGATATCGCCGGCTGGGCATACGGGGTAAGCCTGGCTTCGCTCGTCGCTGTGCTTGTGGTCGGTACGAAGGTGCTGGGCGGGCGACGCTGGATCAAGTTTCCGGGTGGGATTCACTTCCAACCGTCCGAATGGGTGAAGCTGATTCTGATCCTTGCGGTAGCGCGGTACTTCTGGGGTCTGGCCGGACGGGACCTTACATGGAAAGACATTGGGAAGGCCTTCGCGATGGTCTGCGTTCCAATGCTGCTTGTCTTGAAGCAGCCTGACCTTGGGACAGCGCTGACCTATCTTCCAATCCTGCTCTGCGGGCTTTTTCTGGGGGGCATTCGGATCAAGCAGGCCGGGATCATCCTGCTGGTGGTTCTCGTCATCGGCGGCGGAGCGTGGAAGACTGGCAAGGTTCTGAAGCCGTACCAGAAGGCTCGCCTGACCAGCTTTATGGATCCCGACAATGATCCGAAGGGATCGGGATATCAGATCCGCCAATCACTGATCGCAGTTGGGTCCGGGGGAATCTGGGGGAAGGGAACCAACAAGGGAACCCAGACGCAGGGAGATTTTCTACCGATTCCGTACACCGACTTCATCTTTGCGGCCTTCTGCGAGGAGCATGGCTTTATCGGGGCGGTCGGGGTGCTGCTGTTATACTTCCTTATATTGATGCGTTTGATTCAGAACGCTCAAACGGCAGCTGATCTGCCGGGTACGTTCATCATTATGGGCGTAGTTGCCGTGGTGGTCTTCCAGATCGCAGTCAACATCGGCATGGTTGTAGGCTTGATGCCGGTCACCGGAATCCCCCTTCCTCTGATGAGTTATGGCGGATCCTCCATTCTGTTCACCTTCCTTGCACTCGGAATCGTCATGAATGTACGGATGCGGCGGTTTGTGAACTGAGCATGAACAAATAGTTTGGCCAGAGACCATCTGTGCTGCAGTTCTGGTGCATACTGTTTGCAAGACCTGATTCGGCAGATGCCTGTCAGCGAAGGAACCGCTCCCCTTGGCGCAAGGCGCCGGCAGCGGCAGAGTTTAGTAGAACGAACACAGAATTTAGAAAAAGGCCGGCCAGGCTGAGATCGACTCCGTTGGCCGGACAGGTTTAGGGAATGAACGCATCCGGAAGGCAAACGGCCCCGCCTCAGTATGAGGTTGTTTCGGTCACCTCCGCGTGCTTCCTTTCGCTTGAAGCTTCCTCTCGTGTCAAAGATTCCCTACGTGCCGCTGAAATCGCCTCCTGTTCGAGCCAGGTTTCAGCAGAGTTGCCTTTCGATCTCGCACCGGTCATCACCGACGCAGCTTTCAGGTCCCATCTCCTGTCCGCACCCACGGTGAGCCTCGTCTAGCCATCGGCTAGCGTAGCTCCCGATCCTCTGTCTGCCGTCCGCTCCGACCTGAAGAATCAGGTCCGGGCAGAAAGAGCAGAAGCAATGTCAAAAGAGATTTACATCTCAAGCACGCCCCACGAGACTCGTCTCGCCATCGTCGAAAACGACGCCCTCACCGAGATCTACTACGAACGCGAGAATGAATATACCCTCGCCGGATCGATCTACAACGGAAAGGTGACGCGTGTCCTTCCGGGCATGCAGTCCTCGTTCGTAGATATCGGCCTCGAGCGCGACGCCTTCCTCTACATCACGGACTTCATGGAAGAGGCGCCGGATTCGGCTGAGTTCGACACAGCAGCGATCGGTGATGGCAGCCCGAAGGAGCCGCGTGAACCTCGCGAGCCGCGGGTTCCACGTCTTGAGGCCACCTCTGGTGAGACCGCTCGCCCCGAAGGCCAGCGTAATGAGGGCCGCTCCGGCGATACGCAG
>CAZZZQ010000048.1:0-11858 GCA_964658405.1 uncultured Sphingomonas sp. | reverse complement strand
GTTGAACTTGGAAATTTGCATCCCTCTAACCTTGATCTTTTTACCGCTGGCAGGGATGCCGTTGAAGGGGCCGCCCTGAGTGCCAGTGATCGTGTAGGCGAAGGCCACGTTGTCTTCGTCGGCGACAAGATGCTCGACGGCGATCTTAAAATCGGGGAAGGCGGAATGAAACTGCGTGAACCAGCCAGCGAAGCCTTCGGGGCCGGGGCCTTGGTCGTCCGCGGGGTCGTGGTCCTTCACGTTGGGTGCCATCACCTCGTTCAGCTTGTCGAACTGGTAGCTGTTGATGATCTCGCCCATCTTCTTCTGTGCCGCGATGTTTGCTTCTTTGCTCATAAAAGACTCCTTGAGTGGTGAGATGCATGGTCAAGCCGAGTTGAGCCCCGCCTGAAGCGCTTGGGGGACGAAAATTGATGAGGAAAGGTGATGCCCTTTCCAGCAAAGCAGGGTTGGTCTCGAGAAACGCCGTACAGCTTATGAGCGGTCGCGATTCGTCTTTCTTGCACGGCTGGGAGGCCGTGCCATGGCGAAGAGCATAAAGAGGAAGAGCCCCAAGAACATTTTGAAGCTGCCCGACCTGGAGCAGTCTAAAACCGCTGTTCTAAACAGCCTCGAGTCTCCGAGTTCGCGACGGTCCTACGACCATGCGATCCGGGACTTCATCGACTGGTATTGCTCCGAACCACGTCTGGCTTTCAATAGATCAAGGCTGTTAATGATGATGACGGTATGGACGGCAAGGCGCTCCCGGACGGCTACTATGACGCGGACGTGATAGTTGGGCCCAATTGGGAGGAGAACAAGACCATAGCCAGCTTCCCCTCTGGATTCGAGGGGAAGCAGACGATCCATCTGCGTTCCAATCGAACCAGAGCTTCCGTTGAACATCAAAACGAACTTCAAAAATGGGTAATCGACTACGTACCCTCGGATGCTCCTTGGAATGAACAAGCGTTCAAATCCCGGCTCGGTCCATATGAGAAGTCAGCATCTATCCTCTCTCCAATGCATGACGCCTACTATTTTCCCGAGGCGGACATGACGCTAATCGTGAACAGGGTCCAACAACAGGTGGCCATCTGGCGTGTCGGCCACGCCTGAAGTAGCAGATTTATCGCTATTCGGTAGATTTGCACCAGTAAGCGGACTGGCACCGCCAGGTTTCTTATGTGCACATTGTTTGCAATATGATAAGAGACGCCATTATTCATGGTAGCTTGTTGAAAACAAAAGACTTGAGTCCGATAATGGAACTTATGTATAGTGAATTGTGTAGGCGCAAAGCAATAATGTCGTAGCTCTGCAAAGCCAAAGTGTCGCTGCCCCATCCTGAGTAGAGGGTTTGGAGGCAGCAGATGGGTTGGCTACAGATGAGCAAGCAGGAGTTACGACGAGTTGAGGTCTTGACCGAGATACTGGCAGGCAGTCGCACGACGGAGTCGGCGGCCGGCGTGTTGGGCGTGAGCTTGAGACAGGCGCAGCGGCTGGTGGCGAGATACCGTGATGGCGGCGGCGGAGCCCTGATCCACAAGAGCCGAGGCCGGCCGGCGAGCAACAAGTTGGCCTCAGGTGTTCGTGAGCTGATCCTGGAACTCGTCCGGCAGAACTACCGAGACTTTGGGCCGACACTCGCAGCGGAGGTTCTGCTGGAGCGCCACGGCATCGAGGTGTCACGCGAGACCCTGCGCAAGTGGATGGTCGAAGCCGGTGTGTGGCTGTCGCGCAAGCAGCGCAGGAGCTTCCATCAACCAAGGCTCCGACGCGAGAGCTACGGCGAACTGGTTCAGATCGATGGCAGCCAGCATCGCTGGTTCGAGAACCGTGGCGAGCCCTGCACGTTGCTGGTCTTCATCGACGACGCGACCAGCAAGATGATGCAGCTGCGCTTCGTGCCGAGCGAGAGTACAGGCTCTTACTTCGAAGCGCTACAGGGATATCTTGCTACTCACGGATGCCCGGTAGCCTTCTACTCGGACAAACACTCGGTGTTTCGGATCAACCGCGACGCGCAAGGTGGCTCCGGCATGACGCAGTTCGGCCGCGCGCTGGCCGAGCTCAACATCGAGATCATCTGCGCCAACTCCAGCCAGGCCAAGGGCCGCGTGGAGCGAGCCAACCGCACGCTCCAGGATCGTCTGGTGAAAGAGCTGCGGCTTGAGAACGTATGCGACTTGGACTCCGGCAATACCTTCCTGTCCGGGTTCCTGCAACGGTTCAACGAACGATTCGCGCTGCATGCCGCGAAGCCGGAGAACCTGCATCGAGCTCTCAACGTCAAGACGGACCGCCTCAACGATATCCTGTGCCATCGCGAGCAGCGTTATGTAAGCGAGCAACTGGCCATGTCTTACGACCGAAAGCAGATCGTCCTGGAGCGCAATGAGCGGTCGGAAGGTCTGGGTGGAAAGTACGTTGATCTCTACGAGTTCCCGGATGGCACGCTCGAGGTCCGATCGAAGGGTCACTCGCTTCCCTATCGTCTCTTCAGCAAAGACCAGCGTGTGAGCCACACTGCGGTCGTTGAGAACAAGCGACTCAGCCACGCTCTTACGATCATCAAGGCACAGCAGGACGTAAAGCGCGAGCCGAAGGTGCAGACCAACAGCGAGAAGATCGGCTACAAGAAGAACCCACGTCAGATCTACGGGGCGAATTACAAAGCGAAAAGCGCGCCGGCGGCCGCGGTGGAAATGACGGCCTGATGGAAAGCGAGGAAAACAAAAAGCCGTTTCCCTCTCTTCCCACAGTCCTTGGAAATCGCAAGTGCAGCGATTCCCACATTACGCACCGCACTACTACTGCGACGCTTTATGATGACAGAACCGCTTTGCAGACACAGCGACAGTATCGCTTTGCACCAACAGAATTGCGGAGATCATTATCAGACGCTGCTATGGAGTATCCCCGACGGGATGTACTTGAAGGCTCTCAGTTCTGAGTTGAAGGGCCGGCGTCTCACTTAGTTGGAATAGCTAACGACGTTGAGTCAGGGCGTATTGCTTCCGTGAGCACTCTTCCTACTGCAGCGCTTGGGCGGTTGATCCGAAGTAGCGACGAGAACGTGGCTGCGATGTCCACCGGTGCAACCACCCCGTGATACGTCCCTGGGATGACGTCAGCGCCAAATAATTCAAGCGGCACGTGCCGGTCGTAGCTATTGGCGGAGAAGTGAGTGGTCCCGACACCATGCCAGGGAAACTGGTAGGGACCGAAGTTCATATGAAGCGCCCAGCCAACGTAGGGCGAGTAGCTATGGGCGATCAGTCTCCCGTACTGGGTATTGGGAAGGGTCCCCTCACGCATCTGTTTCGTGGTGAAGATGTGGGTGACGGTTGGTGGCTCACTCTGTCGGCCCGTGTTCTGTGCGTTCCCACGGGAAGCAAGATCCGCAAACACTTTCTCTACGAGCGTCTTTGAGGTATCTTCGGCATCCTCTTCGCTCACGCCGGCTGCTTCAAACGCCTCACGATTGAGCAGAAGGTAAGGATTGTCCATCTGAAGGATGTACGCGCCCTTGCCTTTCTGGGGATACTTCGCCTCCAGTAGCTTCTCCACCGGCTGGGTGAACACCTCCGGAGCAAAATCGAGCACTGGCATGCCCATGGCATCGCCAGCCTTCTGGGTGGTCGCCACCCCGTGATCACCGGTCATCGCGACCATGATGTTCTTGAGTCCGACGGTCTTGTCCAAGGAGGTAAAGAAATCATCGAGCGCGGCGTCGGACGCGACGATGAGGTCCTTTTGAGAAGGATCATCCGGCCCAAAGGCATGCCCGTTGATATCGGTCGACGAGATCGAGATGGTGATCATGTCCGTGACGCCTGCAGGATTCTGCCCGAGCTTTTCACCAGCGATGAGCGCTTTCGCAAAATCCAGCTGGTAAGAGACGCTCGCGACGGACCGCCCCACCTTTTCGTAGAAGCTTCCCTGGGCGACACCGCTCTGTTGCCGCGCAAGGTTTGCTCGCCCGCTCTGATTGAACTGCGTTGCCCACGGCGGTAGCTCGTACATCCAGTAAGTCGACGTCTCCCACGTGCCTGTCGCGTGGTCCACCCAGAATGCTCCCTTGGTCGCGTGCCCACTCGTCAGAATAGCCGCCCGGTCCTTCATGGATACGCCGTATACCCGCGACCTCCCACCAGTCGCTAAGACTAGCTCGTCACCGAGCGTACTTGCCATCTCCCGGTGAGCGGAAGCGCCGGTTAGATCCTTTGTTCCCGCTGGAGCGCCAACTAACCTGTATCGTTCGTCCGCGACAGAGCTCACCTGACGAAGGACGCCGTCAGGACCAGGCTCGTACCACTCGTTCAGCGGTATCTGATGTCCGTCGGTGTAGGCGCCGGTACCGATCGTGGCATGCCCAGCTGCAGTCACCAGGTTCGCATAGTCGTAGTAGCAGTCAGTGAAATGTGCTCCCTGCTGGAGAAACAGGTTCCAGCCATTCTTCGCCTTGAAGTCGGCTCGGTACCGGTCGAGATAGTCGCCGCGGAACTGGTCGAATACCAGGATGATTACAAGCTTGGGCTTCGCATCGTAGGAGCTTGCAGACCCTGCTGTGACAAAGAAACCACTGAACAGCAGAAAGATGACGAAACGAGCGAACAAGCGCATGGTGAGAATCTCCTTCAAAAATGTTTAGCCGGATCGACTAAGGAGTAGCCCTCACCACGACGGGTAAGCAGTATCTTAGGGTCGGCAGGGTCAGACTCGATCTTGTCCCGAAGTCGACATATAAAAACATCAACAACGCGAGGATCTTCAATCGTGCCGCCAGGATGCCAGACGTTGTCCAACAAATCCTGGCGACTCAGTACTTCGCCTGCATGGTCCACCATGTATCCGAGCAGGTGAAACTCTCTTGAAGTGAGCAGGGCTGTTGCCCCGTTGATGGACAATTCCATCGAGTCCCGGTCCAGGCGCAGCGTTCCAACTGTTTGTATGTCCGCTTCAGCTTCACTCATTAGATGAACGCGTAAAGCAGCAGCTATCCGCGCCTCAAGCTCTCGAGCAGAGATGGGCTTCAGAAGAAAGTAGTCGGCTCCCAACTCCAGAGCGGCAACCGTCTCATCGATTCCCCCGTTTGACGACAGAATGATCTTCCGGACGGAGCGTGCACTCCTGAGTTGGTTCATCTGCCAGAGAAGATCCTTGAGCGGAGCATCCCAGGAGATTACTTCAAAGAGGATGAGAGCCGGTCGATGGTCTCGAACAGCCTTTAACACATGCACAAGGCCTTCGACCACCATGGGATCGAAGGCCGGCTTCCCCATCGTTTCCTGGAGGGAAGGAGACAACGTATTGACTTCCTTCGCTACGAGAATTCGCTTGGGCATAAGGTGTGATCGTTCCTTTTCTAACGGGTTATGGGAGATAGTACCGGAAGCTCGTGTACACGAAGTTGTTGGTGGCCTTGGGTGCGCCACCAACTCCGGCCCAACCCTCGCGTGTGAGATAGCTGTAAGCGAGCCCATACTGTAACTTGCCTGCTGGACCGCTATAAATCCGGTAAACGTAGCCTGCTGAGCCCTGGATGATGGCCCGGGTTGCGCCAAGGCAAGGGCTGCTCCCCGGCGCAAATCCAGTACCCGCAGTCGGAACTGCCTCTGTGTTGCATCCAGCATTGCTGGCGCTTATTGGTGCATACCCAACAAGCGTTCCAGCGGCATTCCGGTAATTTGTACGCTGCGCGTACTCCGATCCGGCATAGCCGAAGAGGTCCAGCTTCCTGGTTGGGTGTAATTCGAGCGAGAAGAGGCCCTGGGCGTTATGAATCGGCGCGAGCGTTCCATTGGGCCTCACAGTAACGTCCGGCAGGAGTGAGACGCCGTACCGACCAGTGCCGTCGCCAGCAACCAGATGCAAGCCAATATCAGCTTTCTTCGTGACCGGGAAACGAGCATTCGCCACGAACCCGCCACCAAGGCGCGTGTCATTTTGGGCTCCAGCCGCTGTAGTTCCCGGATAGTAGCGGTCGCGGAAGAAGCGAGCGATGCCACCGATCTCGTAATGACCATAGCCCGGATCGAAAGCGATCTTGGCAATAACATCAGGTGCTACACCATTGGTGTAGTTCGCCAGGGAGTTATCCAAGCCACCCACAGCTCCTAAGCTTCCAAAGAAGAAGTTGCTGGGAGCATTCGAAGCACTGAATTGATATTGCGAGTTCTCGAGACTTACGGCCACCGTCACCCTCGGCGTCACGGCGTCCTCCAGCCGAAATCCCGCTTGGCGAATATAGGTGTCGCCAACATGAAGATTGGCGTCGAAGAACAGCGGCACTGCCTCCTGTCCCGGATCTGCCGACTTCTTGTTTTCAGTCAGGAGCGTCCACATCTGTCCGCCAGTGAACTTGAAGTGACCAGTGGAAAGCTGTCCCCACGCCTGCCGTGTACGCAGAGTGTAGCTGTTGGATTGAAGACTATTGGATGTCACGCCAGCGGACAGGAAGTCCCCTTCAAAGAATCCGGTGATAGTCCCGAACGGAACCTTCCCGCTCACGAGTACCGAGGGACGCGATTGCCGAGCAGTCGGAACCCACTCGCTCGTATGGGCCTCGCCCGAGTTCATGTACGGGGTGGCATTGAAGTTCGTGTAAATATCCGCATTCATAGCACGCTGACGCCAGATGCTCTCGCCCGCTAGGAAGCCACCTGGAACGATCGTGACGCCCTTGAAGTGTATTGAAGCTGGCTCATCGACCTTCTTCTGAAGCGTCGCCTGGGCCGTTGTGACCTGCTGGACCGAGGTCGATACGGAAGAGCTTTCGGTCTGCAGAGTGGCCACCTTCGACTGGACATCGCTGACTTGCGTCGTGTTCTCGTGAACCGCATTGTCAAGCGTTTGCACCTTCGCTGTTGTCGTGGCGGCTTTCTCTTGTACTGATTGCGTGCCCGTTTGCATGGCTTCAATCTGAGCATCACGCGCCGCAAGGCGTGTCTTCAAATCGTCGATCTGGCTCTGCAACTCTTCACGCATCTGGTGTAACTGCGTCTCGATGGAAGGGCCCGCAGGCTTCTTGGCTGCTTTGCGGTGAGGGTGGGGCGGAGCTGGCGTTTGGCCAAAAGCTGCGTGGACCATGGTCAGACTCAGGAATAGGGAGAGAAGACGTTTCTGTTGCATCGTTGAAGGCCTCGAATGCTGCATGGGTAGCGTAGTGAAAGTGATACTCATCGTGGGTTGCAAACCCATCGTGAGTGGGATTGCCCGTGCAGGCCAATCTCAATTTGTTCTATAAGGTTGGAACAGGCTCTCTGCGTGAGATGCGGGACGCCACCTTGAAGAGCGCATTCGCCTTACCGTATCGATGAGGAGTGGCTTTCAGAATCATTGAGTAGTTACGCGTGACTCTCGCTTTCTGGGCCTCTCTTTCCGTACACGAGAAGAAAGCCAGCTGGAACCAAGAAGATGGTGAGCAGAACGGAGAGTGTAAGGCCTCCGATAATTGCCTGGGCGAGTGGGGCATAGGATTCACTTCCCTCCCCTAACTTGAGTGCCATGGGCAGCAAGCCGATCACGGTTGCGAGCGATGTCATTAGGATCGGACGAAGCCGGACGCGGCACGAAGCGACAATAGCCTCGTGAGCGTTCATGCCTTCGTTGATGAGGTGATGCGCGAACTCGACGATCAAAATACTGTTCGAGAGAGCGATCCCCGCGAGCATGACCACACCCATCAGAGACATCACGTTAAGCGTTGTTCCCCAAAGCAGGAGCGCAACCAGCACGCCGGTGATGCCCGGAGGAAGGGCAAGCAGGATGATGAACGGGTCCATAAAGGATCGAAACTGGGCGACCAGGATCAGGTACAGCAAAATGACCGAGAGAATCAGACCGATCGCAAAGCTGTGAAAGGAATTGTTCATCGATTCCACGCTGCCCTCCAGGGTTGCATCGATGCCGTGAGGCATATCCGTTTTGTCGAGGATGTGGTGGATTGGAGTTGAGATCCGGCCAAGGTCTTCTTCCTGCGGACGCACGTACACGTCGACGTACCTGCGTATCTGTGTGTGATCAAGTTCCGTCGGTGCATTGAATTGCTTGATGCTCGCAACCATGTCGAGTCGGGTAGGTTGAGAGATCCCCTTGCCATGAAGCGGAATCGCTTTCAGATCATCGATCGACTTGACCTGGCCCTCCTTGTACATAACGGTCAGGAAGTAGTTGTTTCCGCTCTTCGGGTCAATCCAGATGCTGGGGGCGATCATCGTGTTTGAAGTCAGTGCGGTGATGACGTTCGAGACGACTTCCTTCTCCGTCATGCCTAACTCGCTGGCTCGCGTTCGATCGACGGTCAACTGCAAAGAGGGATAATCAATATCCTGCGGAATGTAAACATCAGCCACTCCGCGAACGCTTCGAATCTTTGCGGCAACACCTTGCGCTATGGCATAGTCCGCGTTGATGTCTGCACCAGTGATCCGTACGTCCACCGGTACCGGCGAACCCATGTTCAACACCGCGTCGATGAGGCTACCGGTCGAGAAGAAGCCCTGAAGCTCAGGCATATCGGAAGCCATCTTCTTCTTGACTTCATCGATGTACGTGAAGCTGCCGGTCGTATGGTCGGGCTGCAGGGCGACCTGCATAAAGCCGGTGTGCATGGCCGAGTTCTGTGAGTAGAGCGCTGAGAAGCCGGGGTCGAGGCCGAGGTTGGTCACGATCATGCCCATATCATGCTTTGAAACAACATTCCGAATCAGGGCCTCGAGCTTCGCAGCCTCCTCGTTCGTATCCGTGAGCTTCGTGCCTGATGGGGCTTTAAAGTTGATCACGAACTGTGCTGGGTCGGTTCGTGGAAAGAACGACAGACCAAGCAGCGGAAAGAGTGCGAGGCTCAGCACAAAGCCGATGCCGCAGATCGCCAGCGTGGCACGTGGCCAGAGCAGAACCTTTTCGACTAAATCGTTGTAGCGGTTGAGCAGCGACTCGAAACCAGCGTTGAACCGAGCATTGAAGCGGTCGCCAAGCCCAGGCCGTTTTACCGGCGCTGACACGTGACCTTCACCAAGGGCGTGAGCGGCTTCCCCGTGAGGACTCTTGATGAAGCGAGCGCAAAACAGCGGAACGACCGTCAACGCCACGAAGTAGGAGGCGAAGAGCGAAATAACCACCGCGAGAGCCAGTGCCGAGAAAAGAAATTTACTGACGCCATAGAGCAGGGTGACGGGAAAGAATACAACCACGGTTGTGAGAGTTCCAGCCAGCACTGGAAGGGCGACTTCTTTGCCACCCTTTTCGGATGCAACAGCGGGGGATTCTCCTCCTTCCAGATGTCGGAAGATGTTCTCGAGCACGACGACCGAATTGTCGATCAATCGAGAGAGAGCAAGAGCGAGCCCTCCCAGCACCATGCTGTTGATCGAGCTTCCTGCAAGATGCAGCACCAGGAAGGTGGTAAGCACTGAGAGCGGGATCGAGAAGAACACGGCCAACGTAGCCCGCATACTTCCAAGAAAGATGAGGATCATCAGGCAAGTCAGGAAGAGCCCTACCCCTCCCTCATGAATCAGGGTCTCGATCGCTACTTTCACAAAGCGCGATTGATCGAAGACGACCGTCGTCTTGAGCGATGGTGGCACGTCATACAGCTTCTTGAGCGTCGTCTTCACGCCATTGACGATGGCAATTGTGTTCGAGTCGCCGCCCTGCTTGAACACGGGGACGTACACAGCGCGCGTACCGTCCACACGAACGATGTTGTACTGCAGTGAGAAGGCGTCTTTCGTAGTCGCCACGTCGCCAACCCGCACAGGCGACTGGCCCTCCATCTTCAAGGGTACCTGCGCGATGTCCTCCGGTCCCTTCAACATGGAGTTGGTATAGATGTTGTAGTCCGTACGGCCGATCTGCACATCCCCCGCGGGCAGGATGACGTTCGCATCGTTGACGGCCCGCACCACATCCATCGGGCTCAGCTGGTTCGCTTCCAACTTGAAGGGATCGGCGTACAGCATAATCTGCCGCCACCGGCCGCCGAAGGGCTGCGGCACGGACGCTCCTGGAACACTGGCTAACTGGTTGCGAACGTAGTTCTGGCCAATATCCTTGAGCTTGCTTTCATCGAGCCCTGGACCACTCAACGTAACAAGCGCAACCGGCAGACTCGAAGCATCCTGTTTGAGAACGATTGGTGGGTAGGTCCCGGGCGGCATGTCTCGCATATCGCTCATGGCAAGGGTAGCGATCGACGACGCTGCCGCATCCGGATTTGTGCCGGCACGAAAATAGACTTTGATCAAACTCGCGCCCGGAAGAGAACGCGATTCCATGTGATCGATCCCGCTCGCCAGCGTAAACATGCGCTCGAGATGGTAGGTGATATTTGTTTCAATCTGCTGCGGCGGCATCCCGGAGTAGAAGGTAGCGACAGCAACAACGGGAAGATCGACGGGTGGGAACATATCGACCGGCATGTCCGCCGTACTCACAGCCCCAAGAATCATGACAAGGAAGCAGAGAACGAGAATCAGATAGGGGTTACGTATTGCAAATCCCGACATGGCTTGGACTTTCCTGCTACGTGGTTAGGCTGCCCTTAGCTGTGGCTTCCATTGGCTTCATAGGCGGCGGGCTGCGTCTTGACCTGCTCACCATCGGCCAGACCACTATGCCGCCCGACCACAACCTGATCTCCGCTTTGAAGGCCTGAAAGGATCTCCACACGCGATGGTGTCTGTAATCCAACGGTGACTTCGACCAGGTGGAGGACTCCGCCCTTTGCAAGATAGACATGCTGAACGGTGGTCCCCAGGCCCTCGACCGCGTCGACCGGAACGCTCAGAGCGTTCGGGTGACTTGCAAGATGAAGATGGACCTCCGCGTACATGCCCGGGACCAGGGTGCCGTCACGATTCGGAACATCCACCTCGGTGTCCATGGTGCGCGTTGAAGTCTGCAGCGAATCGGCAAAGCGGGTGATCTTGCCAGGAAACGTCTTGTTCAAGGTGGTGACGTTGACCTCAACCGCGTCGCCGTTGTGAACATCAGCAACCGCACTCACTGGCACGGGGAGGATCAGACGTAGCAGACTGTTCTCAGCAAGTCGCACGACTGGCATGGCTTGGGTCTGAGAGGCAATTCCGGCCTGGATCATTGAACCCGTATTCGCATACCGCTTCGTAATAACCCCGGCGAAGGGCGCGCGAATCGTCGCATACTGCAACATCGTTACGGTTCGAAGACGTTCGGAGTCCGCCTGCGTCCGCATTTCCTGTGCACTCTGGAGCGCAGACTGCGCACTGGCAACTTGCGCAGCGGCTTCTAAGTCGTGCGACTCTGCAACATCAACCTCCTGCTTCGGAACGAGACCAGGCTGCTTCACCGAGACATCCTGAATGCGTTGGAACGAAAGGTGGGCGATGTTTTCACTCGCTTGTGCCCGTGTGACAGCCGCCCGCGCGGTGATGATGTTAGCCTGCGCCGCAGCCACCCCCGCAGTCGCACGAGCCATGTCGTTCTGCAGTTCCGGAACTTCGAGTGTCGCCAGCAAAGCGCCTGTACGGACGTGATCGCCGATGTCAACCGGGATGCTTTTGACATATCCGGCTACCTTCGCCATCACGTCGACATCCTGGTAGGGTGTGAACTCTGCCGTTAGCACAAGCTCATCCGCAAGATTAGCCGCGCCCGCTGTCGCGGTAGGTACTGTAGGAAGTTCTGCTGCCGCGGTGGGGGTTTGACGGCATGCAGTCAGCACGCAGGAGGCTCCGGCAGAGACCGCAATCAGCATTGCCGTGCGGAGAGAACTTGACATGGAGTTTATCCTTTTTAGTTCAAGAGTCCGGCTGCGTAATCCAGCTGCGCTCGCCGTGTGAGATAGGTGTAGTTCGCTCCCGCCGCTGTGATTTCGGCGGAGGTCT
>CAZZZQ010000047.1:1906-11864 GCA_964658405.1 uncultured Sphingomonas sp. | reverse complement strand
GTCGAGCCTCCGCTCCACCCTCTCTCCACAACTCTGATCGACGCCGAAGCTGTTTGCAGCGAAGGAGCCGTAGAGCCGCGCCAGTTGGGATAGGCTAGCCACTAAGGTCTTTGATACCGAGGTGATGCGGACGTGCAGGTCAACTTTGCGGAGCGGGCGGACAATCACAACTGGAAGCTGGACCCGATCGTCCGGTCCCTCCTCGATACCGACTTCTACAAGCTGCTGATGCTGCAGTTCATCTGGAAGAACTTCCCGGCGGTCCACGTCACCTCCGAGATTGTCAACCGGACGACGACGGTGCGGCTTGGGGAGCAGGTCTCGCTTGCCGCGCTGATCGAGCAGATGGAGCATGTCCGCGGGCTGACCTTCCGGCGGTCGGAGCTGGTGTGGCTCGCCGGCAACACTTTTTATGGCACGCGCACGATCTTCGAGCCGGGCTTTCTCGACTGGCTGGAGCATGACTTCAAGCTCTCGGAGTATGAGGTCACGGAGCACAACGGGGAGCTCACAATTCGCTTCTTCGGCCTCTGGACCGAGGTGACGATGTGGGAGGTGTACGCGCTCTCGCTCGTCAACGAGATGCGGACCCGCTTCGCCCTTGGTCAGCTGACGGAGCTTGAGCTGGACGTGCTTTATGCGCGCGCCAAGACCAAGCTGTGGGACAAGATCGAGCTGCTGCGCAAAGAGCCGGGCGTGCGTGTCTCGGACTTTGGGACGCGCCGCCGCCACAGCTTTCTCTGGCAGGAGTATGCCGTCAAGGCCATGCGCGTCAGCCTGGGCGCAAGCTTCAGCGGAACGTCGAACACCTTCCTCGCCTATAAGCATGATCTCGAGGCGATCGGGACGAACGCGCATGAGCTTCCCATGGCGCTCGCCGCACTGGCGGATACGCCCGAGCAGTTGAGGGCGGCGCAGTATCGCGTGCTCGAGCTCTGGCAGAAGAGCTACGGCGGGTCGCTTCTCATCCTGCTGCCGGACACCTTCGGAACGACGCAGTTTCTCGCTGGAGCACCGGACTGGGTTGCGGACTGGACCGGCCAGCGCGTCGATAGCAAAGATCCGAAGATCGCCGGGGATGAATATATTGCGTGGCTCGAAGGCCGGGGCCGTGACCCGAAGAAGAAGCTGCTGATCGCCTCTGATGGGCTGGACGTCGAGGACATCCTGCGGCTGCATGAATACTTCAACAAAAAGATCCGCTTCAGCGCTGGCTGGGGAACGCTGCTGACGAACGACTTTCGCGGCTGCCACCCGCGCGGCGAGACGGCGCTCGACCCGATCAGCCTGGTCTGCAAGCTGATGACGGTGAACGGTCGCCCGGCGGTGAAGCTCTCCGATAATCCACGTAAGGCGACTGGTCCGGCGGCGGAGATCGAGCGCTATCGCGGCGTCTTCGGAAGCGAGCTTGTGGAACGAACTGTCGTCGTCTAGCTGGCTGGCCGGGCTGGTTCGATAGCGAGCCGGGTAGATATACTTTGCCCATGAGCCGCCTTTCCACGACCCTCCGTTTTGCCGCCGCCGTTTGTCTCCTGCCGTTGATGACGGCGCAGCAGTCCTTTGCGTGGGGGCTCGAGGGCCACACGATGATCAACCGGCTCGCCGGTGGTGCGCTGCCCTCCGATATGCCAGCTTTCCTGCGGACGCCGGAGGCGATCAACGCGCTCGGCTACTATGGGCCGGAGCCGGACCGGTGGCGCTCCCCCGCGGAGCCGGAGCTGAACGCGGCCCAGGCACCGGAGCATTTTATCGACCTCGAATGGGCGGACATGGTGGGGACGCTTCCGCGCCGGCGATACGACTTCATCCGCGCGCTGGCCGCGGCCCAGGCGGCGCATCCGGGGATTCCGCTGACGCCGGAGAAGGTCGGCCTGCAGCCTTATGTAACGATCGAGATTTACGAGCGGCTGAAGAGCTCGATGCGGGAGTACCGCACGCTGCAGGCGGCGAATAAGGATACGAAGCCGGTCGAGTGCGAGATCACCTTTCTGGCTGGCTGGCTTGGGCATTATGTCGGCGACGGTTCGATGCCGCTCCACACGACGATCCAGTACAACGGATGGACCGGAGCAAATCCGAACGGCTACACGACCGAGCACAGGATTCATGCGCTCTTCGAGAGCATCTACGTTGCGGCGAATGTGAAGCCTGCGGATGTCGCTCCGCTGATCGCTGCGAAGCCGGTCGTGATGAACGATGTCTTCGCCGACTACATGGCCTACCTGCGCCACTCGAACACGATGGTCGAACAGGTCTACCAGCTTGAGAAGACGGGTGCGTTTGCCGGTGCGGGAACTCCTGCGGGCAAGGCGATGGTGGACGAGCGGCTGGCGGCGGGAGCGACAGAGCTGCGGGACATGATCTACACGGCGTGGGTGAAGTCGGGCGATCCGGTTCCGGAGTACAGGCCGGCGAAGAACTAGGCCGGAGGCTGCGTCAGAGACGCAGATTCCCTTTCGGGAGTGACGATAAAGGAAGCGGTGTCAGGCAGCCGGGATGATCGGGTATTGGTGCGCGTTGATCCGGCGCAGCAGCTTCCGGAACACGGGCGTCAGCGCGAGGGCGAGCAACGGAGCGAGGACCACGGAGATGGCTGCCCACAGGACACACGCATGCCACTCCCACATCCAGAGCTGACGGGTCAGCGCGATGGGATTCGTCCGCGCCGCGTGAAAGAGCGACTTCGGCGACAGGGGCAGGGGAGCCGTATGGAAGACGCGGCTGCCCAGATGGATGAAGGGCACGACCAGCGCGATCTCGAGCGGGTAGACGATGTGATTTGAAAGCTGCGAGGCGGCGACGTTCAGCCGGAAGAGGAAGGCGACCGCGAGACAGAGAATCGTGGTCGAGCCGAGCAGGGGATTGATCCCGACCATTGCGCCGATTGCGATGCTCCATGCCAGCTTCTCGGGCGTCGCGCCCATGCGGAGCAGCGCAAGGAACGGGAGGACGATCCGCCGGTACAGCAAGCCATGGTGAGATGCGTCGGTCACGTCTCTCTCAGGATAAAGCGCGAAGTAGCCCGGGACGTTGCCGCCAGTTGAAGATCCAGCACCGGAGTGCTGGATCATCAACAGAAGCAGGCGGTTTTAGTGAGCGGAAGGCGCCGGCTTGACGTAGGTGTCGAGCCAGCGATTCATCTCCCACAGCATGTGATAGACGCTCTCGTGGGCGTCGTAGTGATGCGCCTCGAGCGGCAGGAAGACCAACCGAACCGTTGCTCCCTGGCCCTTCAGCGCGGCATAGAATCGTTCGCTCTGGATGGGGAAGGTGCCCTGGTTATCGTCCGCCATGCCGTGGATCAGCAGCAGCGGAGCCTTGATCTTGTCGGCGTACGAGAACGGCGACATCTTGTAGTAGACCTCGGGATCCTGCCAGTAGGTCCGCTCTTCATTTTGAAAGCCGAAGGGGGTCAGCGTCCGGTTGTACGCGCCGGAGCGGGCAAGCCCCGCGCGGAACAGGTCGCTGTGTGCCAGCAGGTTCGCCGTCATGAAGGCACCGTAGCTGTGGCCCATTGCGGCGACACGCTTCGGATCGACCGTGCCCGTGGCAACGCCGGCATCGATCGCCGCCTTTGCGGAGGAGACGAGCTGCTCGACGTAGGTGTCGTTCGGCTCCTGCTTACCCTCGCCGAGGATCGGGATGCTTGCATTCTCGAGCACTGCATATCCCGTCGCTGTAAAGAAGACCGGCGATCCGCCCCAGCCGAAGCGGGGGAAGCGGTAGGGCGATCCGGCAAGCTCGCCGGCGCCGCTGCGTGTCTTGAACTCCGCGGGGTAGGCCTCCATCAGGGTGGGCAGAGGACCATCGGCCTTGGTGTATCCGGCCGGCAGCCAGAGGGTGGCGGTCAGGTCAACCCCGTCGGCGCGCTTGTAGCGGAGGAGCTCCTTGGTCGGCAGCTTGGTCGTGCCGTAGGGGTTGGGGAAGTGGGTGAGCTGGGCTGCTGCGCTGCCCTCGTGAACGATGAAGTCGTTCGGCTGCTGGTCGACGGACTCGCGCTCGATCAGCAGGTCGCCATCCTTCAGGAGTGCAATGGGCTGCTCGTAGTAGGGCTTCTGCGAGCGCCAGATCTGCTTCTCCGGAGTTCCGGGAGCGATGGGCATGATGCCGACGAAGGGCCGGTCGCCCTCGGGCGAGGCACCCAGGCTCGAGAAGTAGATCCCGGCCTGATCCTTCGTGAACTGCAGCGCGGGCTTGCCGCTGGCGTTAGGTGCGAGCATCGGGCGGCCGGGGTCGGCGTAGCGGTTCTCGGTTGAACCTTCGTAGAAGGTCTTGGCCGTCTTCGCCGCAGGGTCGAGGAGCAGGAGAAGGCGCTTGCGATCCTTCCGCCGGCCTTCGGAGACGAGCGCATGATGGTCGTCGCCCCAGGCCACGGTGTTGAAGCGCATGGTGAGCTCGAGCAGCTGCTCCGGCTTGCCGCTGAAGGGTGCGGAGAGGGTGAAGAGCCGGTCGTGGATCTCCACCTTGCTGCGCGGATCGCCCTTGTCGCCCGCCTCCGCCCAGACGACGGTGGCCGGGGCATCGGCGCGCCACGCGAGGTCACGCGGCCCGGTGACGACCGCATCGGCGGCGATCGGGACTGCGTCGGCCAGTGGCTGGTCGGCGATGGTCACGACTGCGCCGCTGCGTAGATCGAGCACGCTGTACTTGACCGGGAAGGCCTCGAGCGGGAGCGCGTAGGAGAAGGGGCGGTGGCGCTCCGCGATCAGGGCGTAGTGCCCGTCGGGCGAGCCGCTCACGTCGTCGAGAATTCCCTTGACGGCTAGGGCGCGGGCGGGCCCGTTGAGGCGCACGAGCTCGAGCTGCGAGGTGGCGTAGTACTCGAAGAAACGTTCATCCTCCGGCGTCTTCAGCAGGTCTTCGTAGGTGCGGCCGGGGCTGACCTTGCCCAGGTTCTCGGAGATGACGGGGCCATCGGGGACGGGGTCGCGGACCGGCTCCGGTCCACGGGTCGCCGGGACCGCCGAGCAGAGGAGCGACTCGCTGTCGGCCAGCCAGGTGCAGGGGTCGCCGAGGATGCCGTTCAGGCGCGGGGTCTCGATGCGGCGAGCCTGCGCGGTGGCGACGTTGACGATATAGAGGTGCAGGCCGGCGCTCTTCGCGACCGTGTCTTCGATCTGGATGAAGGCGATATATTTACTGTCCGGCGACCAGGCGAGGTGCTGCAGCTTCAGGTGTGCCGGCAGGCCTTTGACGGCGACGGGCTGGGCTCCCGCCTCTGTCTTCTGGAGCGAGAGCGAGGTGCCGTAGGACCCACGTGCGAGGTTGTTGGTGCCCGGGCTGAAGCGAAGGCCGGCGAGCTGGAGTCGCGGCTGGCCCATCTCGGCGATCGTGGGAAAGCTGGAGGGCTGCTCGATCGCCAGCATGCTGCGATTCGGAGCGATCCGTGCGATCGGGGAGGGTGGTGCATCGAGCAGCGAGACGATGCCGGCAGGCGGCTTCTGGTATGAGACGGCGGCCTGTGCGAGCGACACAGGAGCTGACGCGAAGAGGGTGGCGAGAATGCCGCCAAGGGCGAAGGGACGAATCCGTTGCATCGATGACCTCAGGTGGAATGACTCATTCTGTCATGCTTCGGCCGGGAGCGAGGGGTGGCTGCGGGAGATTTCGCGAGGAGAAGAGGCGCTTCCGATGTGCGAACCGTGGGCTGCTGACGGGGAAACAGCGTCTTTGGGGCGGCTCGGGTCAGGTGCGCTCAAGATTTTGAAACGCTAATGACACCGCTATGAATCAAAAGTTGTGAAAAAAATCTGAAAATAAAAATTTTCTACAACTTTTCATACGTTGGACCCTCGAAAGAAGGCGATTCTCTGCGTTTTCGGGAATTCAGGTTTGGCTATCTGATTGCTAGAGTTTCAGCATATCACTGATTCTAATGGACCCTGAATGAAGAAGCTGTTGTCGTTCGTGTTGTTATTTGTCCTGGGCTGGGCTCCTGCATTTTCTCAATCGAGCAAAGGAGCGATTACTGGAAACGTCTCCGATTCAGCTGGCGCCAAGGTTGCCGGTGGAACCGTCACCCTCGCATCACCCACAACGGGCAGCTCCGTCACTACAACAACGAACGCGGACGGCATCTACCGCTTCGAAGCAGTCACCCCGGGCGATTACATCATCACGGTTGTCCAGCCCGGCTTCGTCAAGGAGCAGCAGTCCGGAACGGTCGTAGTCGGCGCACTTCTAGGCCGCGACTTTTCACTTCACGCCGGATCGTCGGACGCTGTTGAGGTCCAGTCGAGCGCAGCAGCAGAGCTTCAGACCGAAGACGCAGTTCGCGGCGGCACGATCGCTTCGACCGCACTGGCTGAGCTCCCGATCGCGGGTCAGAACTCGCTGAACCTGATGCTCATTCTCCCCGGCGTCGCCCGCACCAACACGGGCAGCAACGACACCAGCGGAGTTGGCTCGGTCAACGGTGCACGCGGCCGCTCGAACAACTTCCTGATCGACGGGCTCCAGAACAACGACATCTCGGTCGCCGGCCCCCAGTTCACCATCACGAACAACGATGAGCTGCAGGAGGTCAACATTCAGACCTCGAACTTCACGGCGGAGTATGGCCGCGCCGGTGGAGCAGTCGTCAACCAGGTTACGAAGTCCGGAACCAACGCAATCCACGGAACCATCGCCGAGGTCTATCGCAGCCAGATCTTCAATGCGAGCACGAATGCGCAGCGCATCAACTTCAACAACGGCAGCACCTCCGTTCTGAAGAACAAGTTCCACGAGAATATCCCGGCGTTCACGATCGGTGGACCGGTCTACATTCCGCATGTCTACAACGGCCACGACAAGACCTTCTTCTTCGGCGCCGGTCAGTGGGATCGGTACTACGCGAACAATGCGGGAACGAACTTCACCGTTCCGACGGCTGCCGGTTATGCGACGCTGCAGAGCCTTGCTGCCAACTGCCCCAACATCACCAACTATCTTTCGAGCCTCGGCAGTGTTCGCGGCGCGACCGGCGTTGGCGTTGCTTCGGTCGACATCAGCGTTCCGACCAGCCTTGCCCGCACCACCTGCAACGGCACGGCCCGCACCGGCCTCTCTGTGCAGACCGGTAACTACGTTCGCACCGTCTCTGAGGTCTCGCTCGACAACAACCACCTGATCCGCATCGACCACATCGCGTCGCAGAAGCAGAACATGATGTTCCGCTGGCTCTATGACAGCACGCAGGACAACATCGGCGGCCAGGTTGGCGTCAACTCCGCCTTCGACGTGCCGTTCACCGGCCGCACGATGGGCGCAAACTTCAACCACACCTATGCTTTCTCGACGAACGTGGTGAACGAGTTCCGCTTCGGCTTCGTGCGCAACAAGTACACCTTCTTCAACGCACCCGGAATCGCCGACACGCTGCCGACCTATACCGTTGCCGGCATCACGTCGCTCAACCTTCCCAGCACCTTCCCCCAGGGTCGTATCTCGAATAACTTCCAGTATCAGGATGCGGTCAGCTACAGCCGTGGCAAGCATTCGATCAAGGTTGGTGCGGAGTTCCTGCGCCAGCTCGCAACCCAGCAGGCTCCGTACAACAGCCGTGGTCAGTACACCTACCAGTTGACGCCGGTCACCGCCGCCGCCGGGGTCACGGCGCCGATCACAGCGCTTGCCAACTTCATCGACAACGACGCCGGCCCGAACGGCACAGCAGCCATCTCGATCGGCTCCGGCCGCTACCACCCGAACCTCTTCACGTGGACCATGTACGCGCAGGATACCTGGAAGATCTCGCCTGATCTCACCCTGACCTATGGTGTGCGATACGAGAACTTTGGGCAGCCCGCAAACATCTTCCGGTACCCGGCCTTTGTTGGAACGGCCAGCACCGACATCACCAACACCGCCCGCGTCAAAAACGATAGCAACAACGTCGGTCCCACGGTCGGCTTCTCCTTCAACCCCCACGGTGGCGTCTTTACGGGCAGCACGGTCCTCCGCGGCGGCTACCAGGTCACCTACGACACGCAGTTCAACAACATTCTGTCGAACCTCGTCGCCGGTGTTCCGAACACGGTTGGAAATGCAACGGTCGTCAGCACAACCTCTGCAGCAACCCCGCGCGGCTACGTCAACCTGACTGCATTCCCCTTCACGGCGGCGGCAGTTACGCCGTACACCTCCGAGGCGAACAAGGTCAATCAGAACCTCCGCAACCCCTACTATCACCACTTCTCGCTCGGGATCCAGCAGGAGCTTCCCGGCCAGATGGTGCTCGATATCGCGTATGTCGGAACCCTTGGGCGGCAGCAGTACTTCACCAACAACTACAACCCCGCTGTACCGAATGCGACCTTCACCTCCACCGGGACGCAGACGACCAGCTTCGGAACGCAGACGCTTCGGCTCTTCCCCAACCGCGGATCGATCTCGATCCGTGACGGCGGCATGACGTCGGCCTATCACTCGCTGCAGGTCCAGCTTCGTCACCGGACCTTCCAGACGACCTTCGGTGGAGTCACCTTTGTCTCCACCTACACCTACTCGAAGTCGCTCGACACCATCAGCGATATCTTCGCAACCTACGGCAGCGGCTCCAGCCTTCCCTCGCGTTCGCAGTCAATTGCCGGACCCCTCGGCTACATCGATCGCGGACCGTCGGATACGGATCTTCGCCACATCGCTTCGACCGTCGTTCAGTGGCAGCTGCCCGGCGTGAAGAATCACTTCCTGAATGAGTTCGTCGGCGGCTGGACGCTTGCGCCCATCGTCTTCGCCAACTCCGGCCAGCCCTACACGGTGCTGAACGGTGCGGATCGCGATCTCGACGGCGTCACCACGGGCGATCGTCCTGACATCGGCAACAAGAATGCGCCGATCAACACCCGTGGTCTCGTCACCGCAGCCTGCGCGAGCGGTCTCTACAATGGCAACGCAACCATCACCGCTGGAAACCCGGTTACCGCAAACTGCGTCACGCGTGATGCTGTCCACTTCGTGCAGGTGACGACCTACTCGCCCACCAGCCCGAATATGGAGAGCCGCAACTCCAACTTCACCACGCGCTACCTGGACGTCGATCTCGACGTGCTGAAGAAGTTCAACATCACGGAGCGCTTCCGTGCTGAGCTTCGCGGTGAGGCCTTCAACGTCACCAACAACCAGAACTTCACAACGCCCTCGGTTCCTGCCAACGTCACCACGCAGAACGGCACGAACTTCCAGAATTTCCTCGGCACCAATACCACCACGAATGGCGGCGGCAGGACCTTCCGCGTCGGCGGCAAGATCCTGTTCTAAACCACGCTGCAGACACAGAAAAGCGGCCGCCGCTTTTTAGTGCGTTCAGATCGGTGGAGCTTTATCCGTGGAGCAGGCTCCTGCCCTTTCGGGCATCCAGCCAGCGGAAGAGCAGGGTCGCGGCGGTCAGCAGCAGGAGCGTCGCCACAATACACTGCGACCAGAGGCAGTAGATGCACCATTTCTGGAGCACATAGGCTTCGAGATAGGTGAGGAACGCCGCCATCATGAAGCCGATCTCCGTCAGGTGCAGCAGGATCCAGAGGCGGCCGGAGAGGGCTACGATGACCATCAGGCTGTAGCCGACGATCCCGATGATGGCGATGGGGATGTGCTTCGCGGTTGCCGGCTCGTCGAAGGTGCGCGGCGGGAAGACGGCGAAGCGGCTGTGATTGACGGCGCCGCAGTCGAACTTCTCGGTGACGGCACAGGGGGGAGCTTCTCCGGGAGCCTGGTTGTGGACCCGCAGCGCGAGAACCGACACCCAGATGCCTGCCACGGCGATCAATGCAAGCAGATATTTCATCCCGCTAGTCTATCGTGGAGCCCTTCGCCTGCCTGGGACCGACGGTCATCGCGCTGCAACGAACTGGCCGTATTCTGTTGCTATGAATTCTCTGGATCGCCGCCACTTCCTCTCGCTGCTCGGAGCAGCGGGGCTGACCGCTGCCTGCCCGGGCGGTCTTTTTGCTGCCGCTACACCGGAGCCGTTTAC